>NZ_JACLYY010000004.1:0-249931 GCF_016900595.1 Faecalicatena fissicatena | reverse complement strand
ATTAGCTGCACCCTTCCCACTGCCGGGCGGGTCAGGGACTTTCACCCGTTAGAACGTGTGCCCGCCGGGCACACAAACGAAAAGGAGGAGCCCAAAAGGTTCCTCCTTCTCTATAAAAGCCGGAAATCAGACTCGAACTGACGACCCCTTCATTACGAGTGAAGTGCTCTACCGACTGAGCTATTCCGGCTTAGCAGCTTTTTGCGAAAGCCACAACTAATATTATATCGTATTTCCGCCGAAATGCAAGAAGTTTTTTCACTATTTTCCGCACAAATTCTCTTTTCCGCGGTTCCTCTACTCCCCCTCAAAACGGATATCCACCACGCAGATCTCCGCCTTTGTCCCCACCCGCATATTGGGGCCAAAGAGCCCCGCGCCGGAGGTGACGATGCTGTGCATCTGATCCTTCTTCAGATAGCCGCAGGGATTTTCCCACAGAAACTTCATGACAATGTTGCCGGGAAACATCTGTCCATCGTGGGTGTGCCCGCCCAGATCCACATCAACACCTGCGTCCGCCAGCTCCTGGAGCTCCTTTGGCTCGTGATCCAGCACAAGGACGGGCTTAGTCAGATCCATGTCAGCCGTGATCTCCTCCGGCGTCTTCCGGACTGTGATCCCTCTCCCCGGCTTCCCAGCGTCCGCCCTGCCAAAGAGATAGAAGCTGTCGTCGATGAGCACGCCCTCATCCTGGAGAAGAGTGATACCCGCCTTCTCAAGAAAATCATCCATCCTGGGATCGCTCTCTTTTTTCCCGCCCTTGCCGCCAAAGGTAAAGCCGGCCAGTATCTTCTCCTGTATATCGTGGTTCCCGTAGCAGGCGTAGACGCCGTACCTGGAGGAGATGCCGCCGAGGATCTCCGCCAGCCTGTCCGGGTCATCCAGGGCCTCGTACTCATTGTCAAAGATATCCCCTGCAATGACCACCAGGTCGGGATTTTCCCGGTTGATCTTCTCCACCATGTCCTCCATCTGCCTGCAGCCGATATTGTAGCCCAGATGCAGGTCCGCTGTCAGCACCACCTTCAGCTCCTCCAGCTCTCCTGCCCTCTTGTCTACAGACACCTGGTAGTCCGTGGTGTGGATGATCCTGGCGTTCACTGCGCCCCACACAGACAGAGCCGCAATGAGGAGAAGGGCCGCGCCTCCCGCGGCCACCCGCCTTCCCCGGTCCGGGGCCAGGGCCGAGGCATGCGCTTTTCCTTCCATATTCTCTTCCGCCGGCTGCTTTCCTCTCCTCCGGCGGCGCCCCGCAAGCCAGGCAAAGAGACGGATCAGCTCCACTGCAGCCAGCACAAGGACTGTGTACAAAAGCACGCCCAGCCAGTAGTTGCCCACGGACTTAAAGAACCGCTGGGCACCTCCTGCCGGCAGGAGAAATCCCACCAGCAGGGAGGTGGCAAAGAACAGATACACAATACCTGCGCCAATGCGCGCCGGCAGCCTTTTAAAGCCGCCGCAGCACGCTGTGAGCCACTGTATCAGCCTCCAGAAAATATAAGCATTTACAAGTATGTATAGGGGGGATAAATATACTGCGAGCACGCTGCTTTCTCCTCATAATCTGTAATTCCTTTTCCGCTGTTTGGATACTGAGCCGAGTAGATATTGTCTACCGCAAACCCTGTCAGAAGCATCAGGCACAGGGGGATCAGGATCCAGGAGCGTATGCGCTGGATCTGGTTGTCAAGCAGAGGCGCCAGCATGTATACGATAGCTATGCCTCCTATGCCGAACACGAGCAGTCCCTCCGCGCAGATCCTCCCGTTCAGGTTCAGAAAATATCCACTGTAATCCCACCATCTCTCCCCGTCGTGAAGAATCTCGAGGACGAGGGAGGTCGTATACTCCACACAGCCACAGAGGACGACAATGCCGACGAACTCCAGCACCGGGCGTTTTCTCAGCCTGTTGAGCAGCATCAAAATCAGCACGCCGCCGGCTCCGTAGATGGGAAGCCAGGGCCCGTGTAGCACACCTCTGTTGACAAATTCGCCGTCCGTCACCAGATGGAGGCTGACCTCCCAGGTCCACCCGATCACGGAGAAGATAAAGAACAGAAGGATAATGGACCAGATGGAATAATGCCTGAGATAATGGATCGTCTCGATCCTCTTTCTCTTCTCCACCTCCGGGACTGCGGAAAGCCTGCTGGGATACGCCTTCCTGTCCACGGCATCCTTCAAAAGCTCCATCTTTACCAGACGGGCCTGCATCTGCTCGTACTCTTTTTCCTTCTTTGAGTTGGTGAGCAGCACGCCCAGGTAATCCGCGAAAAATTTCCTCACGCCGGACAGCTTCAGGACATCTTTTGGCCCCCGGAGCAGTGCGGAGATGACATCCTCGTAAGCAAGATAGATCAGCTCGTCTTCCGGCATCTCATACAGATAGGTGTCATTCAGAAGCTCACTGCCCTTCATATGAGCCTTCTTTGCCTCTGCCCGAATGTCGGCGTAATACTCACTGAAGGCAGCAGCCCTGTAGGGATTGGAATACAGCACCTCTGTAAGTCCCAGTGTAACAACGCCCAAAAGAAGCCAGGGGAAAAAGGACACTTCAAACACAAAGCACTCCCACTTGCGCCCCTTCATCAGCCTGCGGGACAGATTGATGGCCTCTCTGGGAGAGATATCCGGATTTTCCGCAGCGATGTAGGGGACGAGATAATAGGAAAAATATTTGATGACTCCTCCCACGATGGTCAGGCTCCAGAGCATCTGGTACAGAGAGACAAGGAACATGGTACAGCTCACCTTAGTCCATTTCTTCACCCGCAGAAGAAACAGCATCCGCTGAAAAGGAACCTTCTCGTAAATACGCCCCTCCAGAAATACTCTCCTTGAGATCACCTTGAATATATTTACAAAGAAAAACCACATGGAGAAAAGGACGGCCGTCCCCAGAAGGATAAGGATCAATATGGCAAGATTTTCTGAGCCTGTCAGGGAATGGAGAGCTGCCAGCATACTGACCACGATAGAGCCCGATGTCACATTGTTCACAAGGCCGGCGAGTACACCTCTTGTTCTCCCCAAGGCCGGGTTTCCGCTTTTGGACTCTTCAATCTCCTCCGCCTTGATCTCCTCGGACAAGGTCCTGCCATCCTCCTCGTCCCCCTCCAGAAGATCGAACATCACGTCCGCAAAGCCCTCGTTAATCCCTGACGGGCTCTCCAGGCGGGTCTCTGTCTCGTAATAGCCCGCAGACGGCGTTACGTCCAGCGCATCCAGGGAGGAGGCAAACTCCGATCCTGTATAGGCTGCGATCAGGCAGATCGCCACATACATGATATAATGTCTTTTCAAGGCTCTTCTGGCCCTTCGCTTCATCTCTTTTCTCGTTGGCATCTTCTTCCCCCTCTTCTTTTGCGGCCTCTTCGTCAGCGATTTTCAGCGGCCATCTCTTTTACTCCTTCCCGGCGCTGTGCACAGTGATCTGGGTGTAGGGGATATTGATTCCCTCCTCGTCAAAGGTCAGCTTAATGTCCTCCAGCAGCTTCCACCTTACAGGCCAGTAATCTTCCATCCTGGTCCAGGCCCGGATCCCAAGGACCACGCTGCTCGTGCCAAGGGAGTCCACAAAGACGGACGTCTCCATGTCCCTCAGTATACCGGGCGTACTTTTCAGCATGTCCTCCAGTATCCCCTTTGCTTTCCGCAGATCTGACTCATAGGAAATGTCGATCCGCAGGTCAAGCTGCCGCTCATCCTTGGCGGTCACGTTGGTAAGACTGTTGTTGGTCAGCATCCCGTTGGGGATCACAATGGTCTTGTTGTCCACCGTGGTCAGTTTTGTGTGGAACAGCTGGATCTCCTTGACAGTCCCCTCATTTTTATTGTTGTCCTCTATAATATAGTCACCCACAGCAAAGGGCTTCAGTGTCAGGATCAGAACCCCGCCCGCAAAGTTGGAGATCACATCCTGCAGCGCCAGGCTGACGGCTACACCGGCGGCTGCCAGGATCGCCGTGATGGAGGAAAGGTTGACTCCAAAGCTGGTCACCACAAGGATGACCAGCACTGTATACAGGCCGTACTTGATGATGGAGTCCGTAAACTGACTCACTCCCGTGTCCGCGTTGGAGCGGGCAAAGGCCTTTGCCGTCAGCCTGCGGACAGCCCCTATGATATATTTCCCGACAATGAGCAAAATGACCGCAAAGAGGATCTTGAACCCAAATCCGATCATATCCGGGATATGGTCCTCTATAAACTGAAGCAGCAAATTGACATTCTCCACTGTCTCCTGGGTTGTCTCAGCTATCTCGTCTGTATTCACAGATATTTTCCTCCTTATGATGTAAACAGGTCTACTTCTTCAGATCTATTCCTTCAGAGCCAGAAACGCGCTCAGGTTTCCTCTGTTCCAGCCGGTCACTCTGTGGGAAAACAGAAGACCGGGATTACAGCAGGTGCAAAGGTTGGTCACGGCAATGTGCTCCGGCAGAAGGCCTGCCCTCAGAAGATTGAGCTCATTGGCCCTCCAGAGGTCAAGCTGGTATTTGCCCTTCTTCCTCTGCTCCTCCTTCTGGTAAAACAGCTCTTCCCACTCCTCTGCTGGATAACTCTCCCTGAACTGGCTGACCACATCCTCGCTGACCTCGTAGCAGTCCTGACAGATGGAGGGGCCTACGGCGGCAAGGATATCCTCCGGCCGGCTCCCGAACACCTCCCCCATCATTCCCACGGTCACGCCGGCCATGTCGCCGACAGTCCCTCTCCAGCCGGAGTGGGAAAGCCCCACGGCTTTTCTGACCGGATCCACAAAATAGAGGGGGACACAGTCCGCATAGAAGGTGACCAGGCACAGCCCCGGTGTCCGGGTGATCATGCCGTCCGTCTCCGGCAGGCTTTTCCCCGCGTCCTCCCCGGTAACAAGAGCCACATTGGTTGTGTGGGTCTGGCAGGTGTAGACCATCTTCTCCGGGTCCACACCGACGGCGGAGGCGATCCTCCTTCGGTTCTCCTCCACAGCCGCCGGGTCGTCTCCTCTGTGGGTGCTGATATTCATGGAAGCGCAGCCGCCCTGGCTGACTCCCCCCAGCCTGGTGGAAAATCCCTGGTTCACGATCCCCGTCTGCTCCAGAAGAGGAAAGGAGAGATAGGGGACACCGTCCTTTTCCCTCTCGTCAAATATGTGCCTCTCATCTTTGTATTTTAACCCAATTCCCATGTCTTCACTCCTCATAGTCAAAGGCGCCCTTGATCAGCGTAATCCTCTCCGACGCGCCGTCAATGCCCACCACATCAAAGCGGCAGGAGGCGCCTGTCAGATGATGCTCCATCAGATAAAAGAGGGCGCACCTTGAGATGGTCCTCTGCTTTCCGGGCGTCACGGCCTCGACAGCCCAGCCCTTGCCTGCTGTCTTCCTGTATTTCACCTCGCAGAAGACAAGAAAAGAGCCGTCCCGGGCCACGATGTCGATCTCTCCCGCCCGGCATCTGTAATTGTACTGCAGGATCTCATAGCCCTGCCTTTCCAGGTAGGCTCCCGCCTTCCTCTCATAGACCGCTCCGGTCTGCCTTCTGTTGTCCTGCTTCTGTCCTGATATCTGTCCTGTCATCCGCCTTCTGCCGGCATGCCTGCTCCCATATTGTCCTCACGTCAGCTTTGTGTCTCCGTCACTGCACGAAGTGCTGGATAAATGTCCTCCTGTGTATGGGTGTGGGGCCGAGAGCCTTCAGCGCCTCAATGTGGCTCTTCGTGCCATACCCCTTGTTGGAGGCAAAGTCATACTCCGGAAAAACCTGATCGTACTCCCGCATCAGCCTGTCCCTGGTGACCTTGGCGATGATGCTGGCCGCCGCGATGGAGACGCTCTTGGCATCTCCCTTGACGATAGGCACCTGCTGAATGTCTATTCCCGGTATGGTGACTGCGTCGTTCAACAGAATATCCGGCCGCATCTCCAGTTGCCCCACTGCCAGGCGCATGGCCTCGTAGGTCGCCTGGAGGATATTGATCTCATCGATCCGCTCCGGTCCCACAATCCCCACGCCCACGGCCAGGGCCCGCTCCATGATCTCATCGTAGAGCAGCTCACGCTTTTTCTCTGACAGCTTCTTGGAGTCATTTACATACAAAATCTGCTCATCCTTCGGAAGGATGACAGCTCCCGCCACCACCGGGCCTGCCAGAGGGCCACGGCCGGCCTCGTCGATGCCGCAGATGGCGCCGCAGGCAGCATACTCCCTCTCGTACACGCTCATGGCCTCCAGCCGGGCCAGCTCCTTTTTCAGCCTCTCTTCCTGTCTTCTCTTCTTTTCTTCTTCCCGTTTATTCATGCCTGATAAATCCTATCTTGTCAAATGGATAGATGCGCACCCAGGCCCGGCCCAAAAGGTCGCTCCTTTTGAGCACCCCAACGCTGGGGTCACGGCTGTCAGAGCTGTGGTTCCGGTTATCTCCCAGCACAAAGTACTCGTCATCTCCCAGAGTGATGGGCTGATCCGCAAGCTGTCCGCTCTCCATAGGCTCCGCCCCGTAGATATCGCTCTCCAGCAGCTCCCCGTTGATATAGACATAGCCGCCGATGACCTGGATCGTCTCGCCGGGCATGCCGATGATCCTCTTGATATAGTAGGTATCCTCCTCGTATTTATACGGGAATACAATGATATCGTATCTCTGAGGATCACGGAACCGGTAGGAGATCTTATCCACGATCAGATTGTCGCCGTTGCTCAGGGTGGGCTCCATGGACTGTCCGCTGACCATGGTCCTCTGTCCCACATAGGTGATGATCAGATAGCTCAGCCCTATAATGATCAGTATATATACAAGCCATCCCAGGAGCTCCCGGAATATGCCGTGTTCTTTCTCTCGTCTGCGTCTTGCCATTTTCTATTCATCCTGCCTTCTTTTTACTATCAAATAAAATTCTATCATATCTGATCCGGATATTCCAGTGTCAGCCTGCCCAGCCTGCCGTCCCGAAAATCATCCAGGAGCAGGGCGGACGCCTTCTCCAGATCCAGCTCGTTCCCCCGCACAAGGCAATGGCGGCTCCTTGCTATCCCCTCCAGGACAGCATAGGCCTCCCCCTCCTCGCTGGTCTCGTACTTCTCCGCCAGGACGCCGGGGTAATGCCGCTGCATGAACTTCACAAACTCCGCGGCAAGCTCTGTTCTCTGCAGGAGCTCATCCTTGATAGAACCGATAAAGGCCAGCTTCATTCCCACAGACTGATCCTCGAACTTCGGCCAGAGGATACCCGGGGTATCCAGAAGCTCCACATTCCTGTTGAGCCGTATCCACTGCTTTCCCTTTGTCACGCCGGGCTTGTTTCCCGTCTTGGCGCAGGCCTTCCCGGCCAGGGCGTTGATAAAGGTGGATTTGCCCACATTGGGAATGCCCACCACCATGGCGCGCACCGGCCTGTTCAGGATTCCTCTCTTCCGGTCTCTCTCGATCTTCTCCTTGCAGGCCTCCTGGATGACAGCGTGGATGCTCTTTACCCCGCCTCCCTTTTTGGAGTTGACCTTGACACAGGAAAAGCCCTTTGCCTGGAAATACTCCATCCAGGCGTCATTCCACTTTTCCTCCGCAAGATCCGCCTTGTTCAGAAGGATCAGTCTGGCTTTGTTCTTCCCCAGATCGTCGATATCCGGGTTCCGGCTGCTCACCGGGATCCGGGCGTCTGTCAGCTCGATCACCAGATCGATCAGCTTTATATTTTCCTGCATCATCCGCTTGGCCTTTGTCATATGGCCGGGATACCACTGAAAATGCATGTGTTTCCTCCTTATTAATTAAAAACAATGATTGAAAACGTGTGCTCTGAAAAACCGTGTCCTCAGGAGCGCACAAACCCAAAATTCTCCCAGGGCGAGATGACAAACCAGGCCTTTCCATATATATAGGAACGCTTCACATTGCCCACATCTGCCATGCGGCTGTCCTCGCTGTTCTCCCGGTCGTCTCCCAGTACAAAGAACTCATTTCCCTCCAGCTCGATCTCCTCCGCCGCAATGCCGGGATCCGTGATCTCGCTGACTCCGTAGTCCTCCTCAAGCTTCTCTCCGTCAATGTAGATCTCGCCCTCCAGGATCTGCACCTTCTCGCCGGGGAGCCCAATGATCCGCTTGATATAGTAGTGGGAATTCTCATTTCCCTTTGGCTTAAAGACAATAATGTCTCCCCTTTTGGGCGCTGTGGCATCATATACGATCCGGTTTACAAGCGCTATGTCCCCGTTGTTCAGGATCGGGTTCATGGAATCTCCCACCACGGCCACTCTCTGCCCGAAATACCACACGAAGACAAAGGCAAACAGGCACACAATGGCAATCTTGCCCGCCCACACAGCCACCGGCCTGAGCATCTCTATGCGAAATTTATTTCTTCTGCGCCGTCTTCTTCTGAATTTTAATCCTCTCATAATTCTTTTCCTGTCAGAATTCCCTGTATAGCATAAAAGGGACAAGATACTGTATGTATTTGTCCCTTCCTCTTTGTTTTCTTATTTTACTAATTCTTTTACCTTGGCTGCTTTTCCTACGCGGTCTCTTAAGTAGTTCAGTTTTGCGCGTCTCACTTTACCTCTGCGGACAACCTCAACCTTCTCTACGTTAGGAGAATGGAGCGGCCATGTCTTCTCAACACCTACTCCGTTGGAATTCTTTCTCACAGTAAATGTTGCTCTTGTGCTTCCACCCTGTTTTTTCAGGACTGTTCCCTCAAAAACCTGGATTCTTTCACGGTTTCCCTCTTTGATCTTTCCGTAAACCTTTACGGTGTCGCCTACTCTGAACTCAGGCGCGTTCTCTTTGAGCTGCTCAGCTTCAATGTTCTTAATGATATCGTTCATTGTGTGACCTCCTTGTTATTCGGACGTTCTTAATACATTTCTCTATTCCCGCCTCAGCGCG
Organism: Faecalicatena fissicatena; assembly: GCF_016900595.1. Taxonomy (NCBI): domain Bacteria; kingdom Bacillati; phylum Bacillota; class Clostridia; order Lachnospirales; family Lachnospiraceae; genus Faecalicatena; species Faecalicatena fissicatena. The sequence continues at coordinate 241,058 of NZ_JACLYY010000004.1, read as the reverse complement.
GAAGCGTATCAGAGGACCATCTCTATCTTCTCACAACGCATTTTATCATAGCATATGCACAGAAGAATTGCAAGGAAAATTTCCGCTGTTTCACACTCTTTTACTCAGAACGGGCCGTAGCCGATACCGTAGGCGATCATAATCAGGATAAAGGCGCTCACAATAAACGACAGATAAATCTTCCAGCAGAACCTGATCCAGGAGCCGTAGTCCACGCCGCACATGGACAGCTGGACAAGGGAGCTCCCCGGCCAGAAGCTGTTGGTGATGCCATCGCCGTACTGGTAGGTGAGCACAAGCACCTGCTGGTTGATGTGCAGGATCTTTCCAAGGGGCTGAAGGATCGGCATGATGATGACCGCCTTTCCGCTTCCCGATACGACCAGGAAGTTAAACAGGGTCACAAACACAAATACGATCAGCAGCGCCAGGATCGCGCTCTTGTTCTGCAGGAATTCCGCCATGGCGTGCACGATGGTGTCCATAATGCAGGCCTGGTTCATGAGCACGACTACAGACTGGGCCAGGCCCACGGCGAAGGCCGCCGCGAAGACTCTGGTAGCTCCTTTGCAGAAGAGCTGGCAGGCCTCGCTTGGGCTGAACCGGAAGATGGCAGTCAGCACAATGCCGAACATCACATACAGGGCCGCAATCTGGGCAAAGGACCATCCCAGCCTGATGCAGCCGTAGCCCTGAATGACAATGACAATAAGAAATGCCAGAAGTCCAAGCACTCTCCTGCCCGTCATCTCCTCTGTGTGGGCCACCTGCTCTTCCGCCTTCTGATTCATGTACTCTTCACTCACAATGCTTTTTGCCGGATCCTTCCGTATTTTCCGGCAGTAATTGTAGAGTCCCACAAGGCCGATCAGATAAAATACCGCCAGGCCCACCGCCCGGTAGCCGATTCCGGAAAACATGGGAAGTCCTACGATCTGCTGGGAGACACCGGTGGTAAACATGTTCATGAGCCCGGAGGTAAATCCCACTGTGCTCCCCACGATGGCCAGCCCGGTGCCTACGATCCTGTCATATCCCAGGGCAAACCCGATGCTCACTGCCAGCGGGTAAAAGGGGTAGGCGGCCTCCCCGTAGCCCAGGACGCCGAAAATGACAAAGATCGTGTAGAAAATCCATACAACAGAGAATTCCCTGCCCTTTGTCCGTTTCAGGATAGCGCCGATCCCGGCTCCGAAGGCTCCGCTGACCTCCAGAAGATAGATCACGCCGGAGCTGATGAACAGAGTACCCATGATAGTGGCTCCGTTGACAAAGCCGTTGTACACCGCCTCAAAATAGTTCATAAATGTGATGGGATTTTCATTTTCCACGTACTGGAATGTGTCCGGATCCACCACTGATATGCCCGTTGCCTCGTCTGTGATCCGCTCGTAGCTTCCGCTTGGGATGATGTAGGACAGCGCCACCACGAACAACATGATGAGCAGCAGGATGATAAATACATGGGGCATATGGAACCCTTTGCTCCTGGATGTTTTCTTGTCCATTTTCTTCACTCTCTTTCTCTTTATGATGATACTTCTCTATGATGATATTCGCTTTTTACGCCCTGGAGGCCGGCTTTCTACCCCTGCAGGTCCAGCCATGAGATGGCTGTGTAGGCGTGAAGGGCAGCTCCCAGAGGGAGCACATCCTCGTCCAGCACCATGTGGGGATTGTGTAGGGGCGCGTTTCCCGGCTGTCCGGCCCCGATAAAGGCGAACATGCCCGGCACCTCCTTTGTAATGTATCCAAAGTCCTCCGTCCCGGTCATGGGCGGGATCTGACTGACATTCTCTCTTCCAAGGATCTCCTCCGCGAAGGGGACAAGCTCCCTGCACAGCTTCTCGTCGCTGTAGGTGCAGGGCGTATGGAACACAGTCATGTCATAGTCCCCTCTCCAGGCCTTCACATAGTGATCAATGAGCTCCGGGATGCGCTTTGTCAGATGCTCTGCCGCCTGTACATCCAGGGTCCGCACGCCGATGTGAAGCTCTGCCTCGTCGGGGATGATGTTGACGGCTGTTCCTCCCTTCGCCACGCCGCAGGTCAGGGCCACTGTAGCCGCCGGATCTGCCTCCCTTGTGGCCAGTAGATTGACAGCCTGGTAGATCTGGTTCATGATCATCAGCGGGTCAATACACAGCTGTGGCTGGGAGCTGTGTCCGCCGCTGCCCTTGATCTTCACGATAAAGGTGTCCAGGGAAGCGGAGTTGACGCCCACCGCATACCCCAGCTCTCCGGTCTTAGTGACAGACTGGACGTGAATGCCAAAGGCGGCGTCGACCTTCGGATTTTCCAGAAGGCCGTTCTCCACCAGGACTCTTGCCCCGGCTCCTGTCTCCTCGCCGGGCTGGAATACCAGCTTGACCGTGCCTTTTAAAGAGTCCTCCCTCTCCTTCAGGATCTGGGCCGCCCCCAGGAGCATGGCAACGTGGCTGTCGTGGCCGCACATGTGCCCCCAGCCGTTCTCAGACTTAAAATCCAGATCATTGTCCTCCCGTATGGGGAGGGCATCCATGTCCGCCCGCAGCAGAATACAGGGGCTTCCGTGTCCGATGACAGCTGTGATCCCCACTGCTCTCTCCATCCGGGGAAATCCCGCCTCCACAAAATCCTTTGTCACCTTCTCCGGGAGATCCCCGCCACAGTTCTTCCACGGTATTCCCATCTCGTCCAGACGTCTCCTGATGTAGTCCGCTGTCCCTGGCAGATCCATCCCGATCTCCGGTATCTGATGGAGATGCCTCCTGTCTGCTGTGATCTGCCCGCGAAGCTCCTCTGCTCTCTTTTTAATCTCGGCCGCTGTTGTGCCCATGATCCTCTCTCACCCGTCTTTCCTGAGATCAATGACGTAAGCGTAACAGCGCCGGATGTCCATAAAAAAAGAAAAGAGTCCCTCTGGCGGAACTCTTCGAACCGACAACTGCCCATAACACTCCATTGCGCATTGTCTCAATATGATGTAATAGTTGTTTAAATTATATAATTGCAATTATAATAGCATTTTCCACTGCCTTTCGCAACTATTTTTCGGAATTTTCCCGCAATTGCTTAGATTTTCCTCAAGTGTTCCCTTAAGCTCTCTCATCTCCAGAAATCTCTTTCTTCTCCAGGATCCCCTCCGCCAGCCGTCTCTCCGCTTCCGTCAGCTCCGCCTTCGCAAGGAGATCCGGACGCCTCATAGCCGTGCGGATGACAGACTGCTCCCGCCGCCACTTCTCGATATTGGCGTGGTGTCCGGACAGAAGGATGGGAGGCACCTGCTTGTCATGCCACACCTCCGGGCGGGAATACTGGGGATACTCCAGGAGATTGTCCTGGAAGCTCTCGAATTCCGCGGACACGTCATTGTGGAGGACTCCCGGCACAAGGCGGGAGATAGTGTCCACCATGACCATGGCGGGCAGCTCCCCGCCGGTGAGCACGTAATCCCCGATGGAGACGTAGTCTGTCACGATCTCCTCCAGCACCCTCTCATCGATGCCCTCATAGTGGCCGCAGAGGAGCACCAGGTCCTCCTCCCTGGCCAGCTCCTGGGCCATCTCCTGGTTGAAGGTCTGCCCCTGGGGGGAGAGATAGATGACCCTTGTCTTTGCGCCGCCCTGCGCAGCGCAGGGCCGGCCGTCCTGGCCTCCTTCGCTTTCCGCCCTGCGCCTCTCGATCTGTTCCTCAATGGCCCTGTAGGCCAGGTACACCGGCTCCGCCTGCATCAGCATGCCGGCGCCTCCGCCGTAGGGATAGTCGTCCACGCTGTTGTGTTTGTTGAAGGCATAGTCCCGGATGTTGACAGCCTCTATGGAGAGAAGGCCGTTTGCGATGGCCCGGCCTGTAATGCTGGTGCCAAGGCCGGACATCACCATGTCCGGGAAAAGCGTCATAATATGAAAGTGCATCATGGCAGAAGTCCCTCCATCAGATGAATGTACATCTCATTTTTTTCTGTGTCAACGCTGAGGATGCACTGGCGGATAGCCGGGATGAGAACCTCCCCGTGGCAGTCAGAGTCGATGATGTACACATCGTTGGCCCCGGTCTCCAGCACGTCCTTAAGAACGCCGAAGTGCTCCGCCGGCTCGTCGGTGTAGACGTCCATGCCGATCATATCGCCGATATAGTACTCGTCCTCCCCCAGGGGAGAGGCGTCCTCCCTGTCGATCATGAGACTTTTTCCCTTGTATTTTTCTATGTCGTTTATGTTATCGATCCCCTTGAATTTCAGGATGGCGAACTGTTTGAAAAATTTCACATGTTCGATCTCCAGAGGGATCTGTTCTTTTCCGGTGTCAAGATATACTTTTTTCAGCTCTCTGAAATACTGTGCGTCGTCTGTGGTGGGGAACACCTTCACCTCGCCCCGGATACCGTGGGTGGAGGTGATGACACCTGCCTGCAGTTGTTTTTCCATCTTTATTCTCCTTGTAAAGAAAAGCGTGTCCCGGAAGATCCCGACATACTGTCTCTTTGTCCCTTCCTGGACCCGCTCTTTTTCTTAGCCAGCGATATCTACTACCACTTTCTTATCTTCTTTTGAGGCTGCTGCTTTCACGACAGCGCGGATTGCCTTGGCGATACGCCCCTGCTTGCCGATGACTTTACCCATATCTGAGTCAGCCACTTTCACTTCCACAACGGTTGTACGGCCTTCTTCCTTCTCTGTCACAACAACGCTCTCGGGATCATCTACAAGTGCCTTGACGATGACTTCCACTAGTTCCTTCATACTGCGCACCTCCCGGAATTATTTTTCAATGCCTGCTGCCTTGAAAATCTTTCCTACTACCTCTGTAGGCTGTGCGCCATTGTTCAGCCATCTCTTTGCGGCCTCCTCGTCTACCTTGAAGACGCTGGGATCCTGATTCGGATCGTAAGTGCCGATTTCCTCGATGAACCTGCCATCTCTTGGGGATCTGGAGTCAGCTACAACAATTCTATAGAAAGGAGCCTTCTTCTGTCCCATTCTCTTTAATCTGATCTTTACTGCCATTTTGTTTCACCTCCACATATTTATTAATCTATATGGCACATGCGCTGTCCGCGCACATGCTGGTTAAAAAGGTAATCTGAATTTTCCCTTTTTACCACCTTTTCCAATCATCTTCATCATCTTCTTCATCTCGTTAAACTGCTTGACCATGCGGTTCACCTCGCTGATGTCCACACCCGCGCCTTTTGCGATGCGGTGCTTCCTTGAAGGATTCAGAAGATCCGGATCCCGGCGCTCTGCCGGGGTCATGGAATAGATCATGGCCTCCATCCGCGCCATCTTTTTCTCGGCCTCCTCGGCCTGGCTGTCATCTAACTGCATGCCCTTTTTCCCTCCAAGGCCGCCCATGGCGCCCATGCCGGGAAGCATGCTCATGATACCGGAGAGCCCGCCCATCTTTTTCATCTGCTTCGTGCTCTCCAGGAAGTCGTCGAAATCGAACTGGTTCTTTTTCATCTTGCGGGTCATCTCTTTGGCCTTCTCCTCGTCGATCTCAGCGCCCGCCTTCTCGATGAGGGTCAGCACGTCACCCATGCCAAGGATACGGGAGGCCATGCGGTCCGGATAGAACTGCTCCAGATCTGACAGCTTCTCTCCCATACCTACGTAGAGGATCGGCTTGCCGGTCACTGCCTTGACGGACAGGGCCGCACCGCCTCTCGTGTCGCCGTCCAGCTTTGTGACGATGACACCGTCGATGCCGATCTTCTGGTTGAATTCCTCCGCCACATTCACCGCGTCCTGTCCGGTCATGGCGTCAATCACCAGGATCGTCTGGTGTACCTCCACAGTTTCCTTGATCTCCTGGAGCTCTGCCATCATGTCCTCATCAATGTGAAGACGGCCCGCCGTATCCAGGATCACAAGATTGTTGCCATTCTTGCGGGCGTGCTCCAAAGCCGCCCGGGCGATATCCGCCGGTCTGTGGCTGTCACCCATGGAAAAAACTTCCACTCCCTGCTTCTCCCCGTTCACCTGGAGCTGTTTGATCGCTGCCGGGCGGTATACGTCACAGGCCACAAGAAGGGGCTTTTTCCCTTTTAATTTATATTTTCCCGCCAGCTTTGCGGTGGTGGTTGTCTTACCTGCACCCTGAAGGCCTGCCATCATAATGACTGTGATGGCACTTCCGGGCTGGAGCTTGATCTCTGTGGTCTCAGATCCCATGAGAGCGATGAGCTCCTCGTTGACAATCTTGATGACCATCTGCCCCGGGTTCAGTCCGTTCATCACATCCTGCCCGATGGCTCTCTCCTGCACGTTCTTAATGAAGCCTTTCACGACCTTGAAGTTGACATCAGCGGCCAGGAGAGCCCGCTTGATCTCCTTCATCGCCTCTTTGACATCGTCCTCTGTCAGCCGTCCCTTGCTCCGCAGGTTCCTGAACACATTCTGAAGTTTTTCTGTCAGACTGTCAAAAGCCATTCTCCAACTCCTCTTTGCTGCTCTATTACAAACTACAATTCGTCTATGATCTCTCTTGCTATCTCTCTGATCTCCCGGGCCAGCTGGCTGTTGTCCTCCGGATCATACCGGTCAAGCACCTGGCCTATCCGGTGTACCTTCTCCCTGACGGCAAGGAATTTCTCCACCAGATGAAGCTTGTCTTCATACCCCTGGAGCGTCCTGTCGCAGCGCTTTACCAGATCGTGGACTCCCTGTCTGCTGATCCCCGCCGCCTGGGCGATCTCGCCAAGGGACAGATCCTCCAGCACGGACTGCTCGTAGATCTCTTTCTGGTGACTGGTCAGAAGCTCTCCGTAAAAATCATATAGCAATGTCTGCTTAAAAAAATCATCCATCTCAAATCACCTGTGTTATCATATACCAAAGCTTTTCCGCTGTCAAGCATTTTTTCTTGACACTCTCTAAAATTTCTTTTTCACACATCCTGGAGCAAAGCATATGATGTACTGTAAACAAAATATGTTGGAGGCAATCAAATGAGCGATTTATCATCGAACTGCGGATGCGGATGTGACTCCGGTGTACGTTCCGGCTGTGGATGCGGAAGTGGATTTGGAGGAAACAGCTGTCTGTGGATCATCCTTCTTCTGTGCTGCTGCGGCGGCTTCGGACGGGGTGGCGGCGACTACGGATGTGGCTGCGGAAACGACAGCTGCCTGTGGATCATCCTTCTCCTGTGCTGCTGCGGCGGTTTCGGAGGAAACGGCTGCTGCTAACAGCAAATGATACGGCTGCGCCCGATGGATATGTGCGTCTGTCGGGTGCAGCCTCCTTTTGCGCTGTCATATTTATCCCTTTTCATCCATATATATAGTTACAACGCTTCAGACAGGTGGGCTGTATGGATAAACGGACGCCTCTTCCCATGACTCCCTTTGACACTCTCACATCCTCCGGGGAACTGCAGATGCTGAAGCTCCTGCTGCCCTATACCCCTCCTGCCGCGCAGAGGATGCTCGCCTTTTTCATCCGGTTCACAGAGCTTCAGAATACGATCCGCTACTTCGGCATTTTCTCCCGGGGTCCGGAGCGGAAGGAGTTCCAGAGCACGCCTCCCTCCTTCACGGAGATGCTGGAGGAGCTGAAGCCCTATATGGGGGAAAATGAAGGAGCCGTGGACAGTATCCTCTCCGCCATGAGTATGATGGAGATGATGAAGGACATGGATCTGTCCGGCATGGGTTTCCCGGACATGTCAGGGGCGGATCCGGGGGGCACGGGAGATATCCTGAATATGATGAACCTTTTCCAGGGCACGCCCCGGAAGGACGATGTCCGGGAGGATGGCGGACGGGAAGACAGATGCCGCGAGGGCACAGAAGAGGGCAGCGATGATAACAGAAAAGGAGTGAACGACAATGGCACAGGATTGGATGAATCACCCGGCGATGGAACATATTGACCCTGTCAAGCTGGAGCTCATCAAAACAGCGGCGGCGCAGACCTCCGGAAAGAGCGGAAACACGCTGGCGGCCGCCATGATGGCACTCATCTCCTCCGCAAACAGGAAGGGGATCCGCTTCTCCCCCGAGGAGACCTCCCTCATTCTTGAAATTTTAAAGGAGGGCCGCTCCGACGAGGAGAAGAAACAGATCGACAGCATGGTCACTCTTGTCATGTCTCAGATAAACCGCCGAAAAAAATAAGGCCGGCGTCTGAGAGGTTTTGCCCCTCTGCCGGCACAGACATATAAATATAAATGATCAATATGGGACGGGAATGTGGGTTACAGCCTATAGTGCTTCCGCATCTCCCGCCTTTTTTCCGCGTTCTTCCACTCTTCCTTCTCTTCCTCTGTCTCCAGCTCCAGGCGGGGCACTCTGGTCGGATGGTCATTTTCGTCCAGAGCCACCATGGTGAAATAGGCTCTGTTGATCAGCGTCCTGTTCCGGTCCAGATCCTCCACGCAGGAATCCACCTTCACCTCCATGGATGTATTTCCCACGTAGGTCACCTTGCCGGTGATCACGATCACATCCTTCTGGTAGGCGCCCCGCAGAAAGCTTAAATTGTCCACGGAGGCAGTGATCACATTTTTCCTTGTGTGGCGCTTGGCCACAAGGCCTGCCAGCTCGTCCATCCACTGCATGAGCACGCCTCCGAAGAGACGCCCCGCCGCATTCAGATGGTTGGGCCGCACCATGTGCACTGTCTCTGAGATAGACTCTGATACTTTTCTGCTCTCTGTCATTTTGCAATCTCTCCTGTCTGTCATTTGTTTGTTCACTGGACAGTATATCAGATAATCTGCTATACTAAAACTGGTTTTAAATGTTTTTTGTGATTTCAGGTTATATGAGGAGGAAGACCATGCGCAATATCAAGCTTACTATAGAATATGACGGCAGCCGCTACCAGGGCTGGGTCCGTCTCGGAAAAAACGAGTCCACAAACACCATCTCCAACAAGATCCTGGAGGTCATCCGGAAGATGACAGGTGAGGATGTGGAGCTCTTCTGCGGAGCCCGCACGGAGGTAGGCGTCCACGCCTACGGCCAGACAGCCAGCTTCAAGACGAACACGGACATGAAGGACTATGAGATCCAGCACTATCTGAACCGGTATCTGCCCATGGATATCGCCATCATATCCGTGGAGGACATGCCCGAGCGCTTCCACGCCCAGCTGAACGCAAAGTCAAAGATCTTCATCTACCGGGCTACCATCAGCGATGTGCCCAGCGTGTTTGATTTCAAGTACACCTTCCACTGCTTCCGCCGGCCGGATATGGACGCCATGAAGGAGGCCGCGCAGCTTCTCCTCGGGAGGCACGACTTTAAAAATTTCTCCACCGTAAAGCACAACAAGTCCACGGAGAGGGAGATGTACCGGATCGACATCTACGACGACGGGGAGGAGATGCAGATTTCCATGCACGCCGACGATTTCCTGCACAACATGCAGCGGGCCATCGTGGGCACTCTCCTGGACATCGGACTTGGCACGAGAAAGCCGGAGGTCATCACCGCCATCTTTGCCGGAGAGCAGGCCGCCAGCGCCCCCTGCGATCCCAAGGGAATGTACCTGCAGGAGGTTCTCTACGAGTAAAAGAAGAAGACATCAGGAAAGGGAAGCCCCACGGCTTCCCTCTTTCTTTTCCTCACGTCTGGTTTTTCAGTATATAAGATTCGCAAACAGCACGATAAACGGTATGGCGATCAGCGTCCTCTCGAGGAAGATGGCAAAAAGCTTCCAGAAGCCCAGGGGCACCTCGCTCTTGATGACCACGGTTCCCACCTCGGTCAGGTAAATGATCTGCACAAGGGACAGGACGCCGATGATAAATTTTGTCTTTACCGCCACCTCGGTTCCCGCAATGAGCAGAGCCGGAATAAACATATCCGTGAAGCCCACCAGCGTTGCCGGCGCCACAGCAAAGGCATCCTCCACTCCAAAGAGCTGCAGATACAGGCCCATAGGATAGGAAATCCAGTCAAAGAAGGGCGTGTAGGTGGCGATAGCCAGGGCGATGACACCCCAGGAGGCCACAATAGGGATCAGATCGAACAGCGTTCCCATCATAACCTCCAGCCCGCTTGTCAGCACAGTGTCCAGATGGAATTCTCCCGCTCTCTTGCAGCTTGACTCCAGGGCAAATCTCCATATTCCCTTCTCCTCCGGCCGATCCTCGGCCACCTGCCGTCCCGTCACCTCCCGATAGGTGTCCGGTATGGTGCGGATAGGCGGGATGCGCACGATGATCACTGCCAGGATGATGCCGATGAGGCAGATACACAGATAAAAGACGGGAAAAATGGAATCCAGCCCGATGGTATTTGCCACCATAAGGCAGAAGGGAACGGACACAAGGGAGAAGTTGGTCATGATATAGCCGGCTTCTCTTTTTGTGTAAAATCCCTTCATGTACTGCTCCCTCGTCAGGATGACAGCCGCATTGGCTGCCCCGAACCAGGAGGCGATCAGGTCCACGGACGCCCGCCCCGGCACATGGAACAGGGGGCGCACCACAGGCCGGGCGATCACCCCGAGGAACTCCATGATCCCGCAGTCTGTGAGGAAGGGGAGCACAAAGCTGAAGGCGATCAGGATGCAGAACAAGGTCCCGCAGAGGTCTATGATGGTTCCGCCCGTGTCTGCTGAGACCACGATTTCCGGCCCCATTCCCGTCAGCACCATAACTCCAGCCACAGCCCCGATGATCTTGGACACCAGATAGAGGGGCGTGGTACAGAAGGCTTTGCTCAGATACCGGTTCTTCCGGATAAAATCCGGCTTTGCGAAAAAGTCATAGGTACTGAGCACCGCCGACACCACGAGGAGAGTCACCACGATATAGATGAGACTTCCCCCAAAGAGGGCCTGAAGCCACATTTTCACAAAGTCCAGGAGGGTGGTAAAGGAGGTCTCGTAGGGGATGGGCACCAGGAACATGAGCACGCCGAAGGCTGACCCAAAAATAAATTTTAACAGGTTTTTCTTATTAATATAGGTACTTTCCACTGTTTTTTCTACCGCGTTCTCCATTATCCTTCCAGCTCCTCCACTTCTCTCATAGCCTCAAAAATCATATCCTCCGTCACCGGGTAGGGAATGTGCTCCATGTCCGGGCCGGTCACTGTCTCCCTGAGGACATCCCGCAGATACTCTCTGTCCAGGGGCACCTCCATCTCCCGCAGGGTGGAGGGGATCCCCAGCTCTTTCATAAAGCCTTTCACCTCTCTCATTCTATCCCAGTCCTTGTCCACCGCAAGCTGCACAAGGACACCGTAGGCCACTACATCGCCGTGGAGGTACTTCTCCTCAAAGCCTGGAAGGAGCACGAGTCCGTAGTATACGGAGTGGGCGATGGCGCAGTTGTAGTCGTCCAGCACCATCAGGGACACCATCCCTGTGCTGACAATATTGGCCAGAACCGCCTGCTGCAGGGCAAAGGAGGGCTCATGCCGCCTGCAGTCCACCAAAGCCTGCACGCCATGCTCCAGAAGGGGGCCGTAGCACAGGTTGCTGATCTCCCGGCCCAGAGCGGAGCTGTGATCCAGATGGTCGCCCCTTGCCGCAAAGTGACATTCAAAGAATTTTCCCATGGTGTCGCCCATGCCAGCCCGCAGATACTCGCAAGGGGCATCCGCGATTATCCGGGTATTGATAAAGCAATGTCTTGCAGGCTTGTCGTAAAAGTAAAAGCTGTCAAAATTTCCGTCCTCCCGGTACACAACGGACAGGGCTGTGGTGGCCGCACAGGTGGCTGCAATCGTCGGGAAGGTGAAGACAGGAAGGCCCGCCCTCTCTGCAGCGCCCTTGGCCGTGTCCAGCGCCTTTCCTCCGCCCATGCCAAAGATCATATCAGCCCCCAGCTCCTTCGCCCGCTGTGCCCAGCGGTCAATGGTCCGGTAGGTACAGTCCGCCCCGAACTCCACAGACTCCAGAACGACAAGTCCGCTCCCCTCCAGGGCCTTGCCGAGAAGCCCTTCCGCGGCGTCCATGGCCCTCCTGCCGCCGATCAGGAAAATCCTCTTTCCAAAAGGGAGACACACCTGGGGCACCTGTCCGTAGGCATCCTCACCGATCGTATAATTTGCAAAAAATACTGAATAAGCTTTCATCATAACAACTCCTGTAATTTACTGAGACGGTTAATGGCTTCGTCTATGGTTTCTTTTTCCCTGGCAAAATGCAGCCGGATCAGATGGTTCACTTCCTCCTTGAAGAAGCTGGAGCCAGGCACAGCCGCCACACCGATATGTTTTATCATCCACTCGCAGAACTCCAGATCCGTATAGCCCGCAAATTTGGGCAGGTCCAGGAATTTCTGTATGTCGATCAGGACAAAATAGGTTCCCTGGGGGACATTGTGGGACAGGCCGATCCTGTCCAGCCCGGCCAGGAAATAATCCCTCTTCTGGGTGTAGAGCTCTTTCAGCTCCTCATAGTAGGAATCCGGGAAGTTCAGCCCCACCACAGCTGCCTCCTGGAGGGGAGCCGCCGCTCCCACGGTAAGGAAGTCGTGAACCTTCTTGGCCGCCTCCACCACCTCCGCAGGCCCGATGAGATAGCCCAGGCGCCATCCGGTGATGGAGTAGGTCTTGGACAGGGAGTTGCAGGTGATGGTGTGATCGTACATGCCCGGCAGGGAGGCCATGCAGGTGTGGCGGTATGGCTCATATACCATGTGCTCGTACACCTCGTCCGTCACCACAAAGGCGTCGTACTTTACGGCCAGCTCGCCGATGGCTGTCAGCTCTTCCCTGGAGAACACTTTCCCGCAGGGATTGGAGGGATTGCAGACAATGATGGCCTTTGCCCCCTCCTGAAAGCCCTTCTCCACAAGGGCAATGTCGAAGGTGTACTCCGGCGGCACCAGAGGGATGTAGATGGGATCTGCCCCTGATAAAATAGCGTCCGCCCCATAATTTTCATAGAAAGGCGAGAACACCATGACCTTGTCCCCCGGATTGCAGATGGTCATCATGGCGCACATCATAGCCTCCGTCCCCCCGCAGGTCACCACAATCTCCGTCTCCGGGTCAATGGTCCGGCCGATGGCCTTTCCCTGCTTTCTGGCCAGGGCCTGACGGAAATTCTCCGCCCCGAAGGTGATGGAATACTGATGGGGGCCTGCATAGGCCGCCCTGGCCAGGGCGGCCATGATCTCCTTTGGCGGATCGAAATCCGGAAATCCCTGGGATAAATTGATAGCTCCGTACTCATCGCTGATCCGGGTCATCCTGCGGATCACCGAATCGGTAAATGTGCCCACTCTCTCACTTAATTTTGGCATAATGCATCTTCTCCTCATCTATTTTAAATTGACTGACTTGTCTATCCCGCTTATAATAAAGTATAACGTTACGGTATAGTCAAGGAGAATGTGTATAATTATGCAAAAATTAGATATTCCATGCATAAAAACCGGTGAATTCGCCGCCCTGTGCGGCACCAACAAGAGGACCCTCTTCCACTACGATGAGATTGGCCTGTTCTCCCCCGCCCTGACGGACGAGAAGGGCTACCGATATTACAGCGAGAACCAGTGCGACGTCTTCTTCACCATCACCTGCCTGAAGGAGCTGGGCATGCCTCTCAAAGAGATCAAGGCCTACATCGACCACCGCTGCCCCGGCGACCTGGAAGGGCTTCTTCTCCTGCAAAGGGAAAAGGTGGAGCGGGAACTGGAGCAGCTGCGCCGCATCCGGACCGTCATCGAGACCAAGCTCTCCCTCGTCCGCCAGGCCAGGGACTTCCGGGATGTGACAGACCTGTCCCCGGTCCTTCTGGAAAGGCAGAAGGAAAGAGAGCTGCTGGTACTCAGCAGCCCTCTTTACACGGATGACCACGATAAAATTTTTTCTGTCCTCTGCAGCCACATCGGCCTTTGCAGCAGGGAGCACATCAACTCCGGCCACCCCTACGGCGCCATGCTCCCGGTGTCCTCTCTGGAAAAGGGGGATTATGAAACCTATGCATATTTTTTCACCAAGACCTCCTTCTCCGTGGACGGCCTGCCCTCCGACACTCAAATTCATGTAAAGTCCGCCGGCACATACGCCGCCGTCTATCTGCGGGGCAACTACTACCGCTCTGAGGAGGCCTGCCAGGCGCTCCTTTCCTTTGCGCGGGAAAAGGGCCTGACGCCGGGCAGCTTCGTATATAAGGAAGCGGTCCTGGATGAGCTGTCCGCTGACGAGGAGGACTATCTGACTCGGATCAGTGTATTGTGCCGGTGAGTGTGCTTCGCGGCGGATATAGCTCATCGCAGGCGCACGACAAAACCGCTGCGGGGCAGTCTGTTTTTCTGCCCCGCAGCGGTTTCACTCTTTACACATAGATCATTCTGACATCAGACTCTTCTGCTTTTCTCTTTTCCTCAGCGGTTAGCTCCCTCGTAGTGAGCACCGCCGTGTAATCCGACAGGTGATTGACCTTAGTCACAGCCTGCCTCCCAAATTTGGACTCATCCACCACAAGATATGCCTTCCGGCATCTCTGGCGAGCCTTTCTCTTCAGGAAAGCCTTATCCACTGTAGGGGTAAAGACCTCCAGCTCCTCGTTGATGGACGCGGCGCCGAAAAAGCCTATGTCAAACCGGAAATCCTCCAGCATCTGAGTCGCATAATATCCAAGCATGCTTCCGGTACTTTTCTGTACCATTCCGCCGCACAGCAGCAGCTCAGCCTGGCTGTTTTTCAGAAGCCCGGCAATCTCCAGGTCATTTGTCATGACCATGATGTCCGGCACGTTCTGGATCGCCTTGGCAATCTCGTAGGTAGTAGTCCCGGCGTCCAGATAGATGTTATCCCCCGCCGAGACAAGGGGCACGCACCTGGCTGCCAGCTTTACCTTCTCATGCTTGTGGCTGGTACTTTTGTCTGCATAGGTCACCTCCTGCTTTGCCACCGCACCTCCATGGCATCGCTCAAGTATATTGTCCTCCTGCAGTTTTTCCAGATCTCTTCTTATTGTCATAGTGCTGACCTGCAGATCATGCGCCAGATCATCCACCTGGACGCTTCCCTGCTCCCTGATCAGCTCCACGATCCTTGCCTGCCTCTCTGCTGCCAGCATACAAAATCACCTCTTACGGATTATTGTACACGATTACATGAAAATACTCAATATGAGAACTTCAACAATACCAATGGCCCACGCGATGGTGGATGTCACTGACCACACCTGCAGCTGGTCCTTTGCCTCCTTCACACCCAGCGTTCTGTTTACAACCCAGAAATAGCTGTCGTTGAAGTAGCTGAAGAACAGAGAGCCCACGCAGCATGCGATGGCGCCCAGAGTGGGGTTCACGCCTGATGCGATGATGATGGGCGCGGAGATGCTCGCAGCTGTTGTCATGGCCACTGTTCCGGAGCCCTGGATGAAACGCATCAGGGTGGCGATGATCAGAGGAAGCACGATGATCGGGATGGCTGTCTGGGCAAGTCCCTCTGCCATGTATGTGCCAAGTCCGGAGTCCTTGATGATCTGGCCGAGAGCTCCGCCTCCACCTGTTACAAGCATGATGATACCGGCCGACTCCATACCCTTTTCCATCTCTGTCAGAGCTGTATGTCTGTCAAGCCCTCTTCCAAGGGTGAAGATGGACAGGAGAAGTCCCAGGCCTACCGCGATGATGGGCTGGCCAAGGAAGATCAGCACTTCCATGATACCTGTTGTCTGTCCCACAGCTGTAGCTACTGTGTTGATGAGAATGAGGATAATGGGCAGGAACAGAGGAGCAAAGGACTCAAATGTTCCCGGCATCTTCTCGTCTCCCATGTGGAAAGCGTTCTCATAATCCGGCTCCTGGTAGGGCATTTCGACTACTTCACCGTCCTCGTTGGGGATGCGGTAGAATTTCTTTGCCAGAACCTTCTTTGCATAAACCACACAGCCGATTGCCATTGGGATGGCAAGAACCAGTGTCAGCAGAATAAATGTACCTACGTCGATCCCGAAGATACCGCACACACCCAGAGGTCCGGGTGTAGGCGGAACAAGGGAGTGGGTGATGACAAGTCCGGCGGCCAGAGCAGCTCCCAGACCGATCACAGATTTCTTTGTTGCTCTGGAAATAGCCTTGGCGATCGGTGAAAGAACCACAAATCCAGAGTCGCAGAAAATAGGGATGGATACAAGGAAACCAGTCAGGCACAGGGCCTCCTCCTCTCTCTTCTTTCCAAAGAGCTTCAAGAAGGTGTAGGCCATCCGCTTGGCCGCACCGGTCACCTCAAAGATCTGTCCCATCATAACGCCGAAACCGATGATGATACCGATACTTCCAAGAGTGCTTCCAAAGCCTCCCGTGATAGAATTGACAATCCCCAGCGTGGTCCCGTCCTCCAGTGTGATATTGGACAGGGGCATCCCCCCTACAACGCCCACGATAACGGTACATACGATCAGCGCCAGAAACGCCTGAACCTTTGTCTTCAGTACAAGAAAAATAAGAACAATAATACCTACAGCAAGACCAAGCAACATTCTGTTGCCGTCCAGTCCTCCTATCATACAAATCCCTCCTTTAGATTATACATCTTGTTATTTTGTAAAATGAGGTGCGTATTTCGCGGCCAGCCGAATGGCTTCGATCATGCTCACAGCACTCACCTTTCCGGTGCCCGCTATATCAAATGCAGTGCCGTGGTCCACAGATGTCCTGAGGATAGGCATCCCATTTGTAATCGCAATGGTTTTCTCAAAATCCAGCGTCTTTGTGGCAATATGTCCCTGGTCGTGATACAGAGAGAGGACACTGTTGTACTTTCCAATGGCCGCCTGGTGGAATACGGAGTCAGCGCCGATGGGTCCTGCCACATCGTATCCCATCTTCTTCAGCTCCTCGATGGCGGGGATAATCTCCTCCACCTCCTCCCAGCCGAAGAGACCGTGCTCCCCGCTGTGAGGATTCAGGCCCGCAATGGCCATGGTTCCCTCCTTCACCCCGAGACGTTTCAGGGCCTCCGTGCATCTGACTACATAGTCCACGATTCGATCCTTCTTGATCATGTCCAGCATCTGGCGAAGAGACACATGCCTTGTCAGGAAGAATACCCGCATGCCGTTTGTCTCGAACATAGTCAGAGGATCCTCTGTACCTGTAAGGGCTCCAAAGATCTCCGTGTGTCCGATAAAATGGATATCACCCGCCTTCAGGGCCTCCTTGTTGATAGGTGTGGTGGATACCGCGTCCACTTCCCCGGCGTTCGCCAGCTCAATGCTCTTTGCAATGTAGTCATAGGCAGCCTTCCCACACATGCCGCTGACCTTGCCGAACTCGAAGACATCCATATTCACATTGTCCAGGTCGATCAGGTTCATGATCCCCTTCTCATACTGCCCCTCCGAGGGCTTCTGAATGACGCGGATCTCCAGGTCCGCGCCCACGATGCGGATGGCGTTCTCCATGCATTTTTTGTCTCCCACGATGACGCAGTCCGCCACCTCTGTGACCGCCTCGGATGCCAGCGATTTCGCCACGATCTCCGGCCCAACACCGGCCGGATCGCCCATGGTCACTGCAATAAGTGGTTTACTCATAATCTCATCCTCCCTTTTTCTTTCTACTGTGTATCTGAATAATAGTGTGTTTTGTATTATGTATTTTAGATGTACAGCTTCTCTTTCAGGTACGTGATGCATCTGTTGATAGCATCGTTCTGTCCCTGGCTGCCGCCCTTTGTGATAATATGAACTCCCTCGAACTCGCCCTTTAAGAACTGTCCGTAGGCGGCAAGAGGAAGCACCTCGTCCATCAGGCTTAAGCCCGCCGTGTCAAACCGCGCGCACACAGCCACTGTGATGTCCCCTCCGCTTGTGTACAGTCCCCTGAACTCAGGCTCTGCCTTAAAGATCCGGTAAGTGATCTCCGCGAAGCCGGAATTGATGCGGCCGGTCACCTCGTCCATGGAGCAGTTGTACTTCTCCATGTAGGGTTTAAAATCAATGCGGTTTTCCGGATAGATGCCGTCGCCGGTCACTGTAGAAACCACATTCAGCTTACATTCCTTAAGGATTTCCTCCGTCACCCGGCTGATCTCCTTCTCCCGCCTCTCATCGTCCTCGAGAAGCTCCTTTGTGTTCACAAACACATTGTGGGTCCTCTGGGAGAGCCACAGCTCCTCCATCTGGTTTCTCGTGTTTGGATGCACGCTTCCAACCACCGCAAGGATACGGCTCTTTTCCTTCTTCTCAGAGGGGGTGATCAGCTTTCTGGCAAGAGTAGCTGTGAAGACGCCCGGGTCAACGGCCACTACCTTCATTTTGCTTGTGATCACCGCGTCCGCGATGAGATCCAGGTCTTCCTGGGTCACGCAGTCAACGGTAAGGATCCTGCATCCTTCCGCCACATGCTTTTTCATCAGGTCTGCCAGATAATGCTTACCGTGCATCAGGTCCTTCATCAGGATGGAAGCCACCTTGTACTTGCTCTGCTGTTCAAAGAGCACCGCGTCCTCCGATATAGTGACCGGCGTCTTCGGGTCGATGGCGATGTCCGTTTTATGCAGCGGCAGTCCGTTCACAAGCATATAGCCTCCGATCACAATACGCCCCGATGAGGGAAAGCAGGGAGCCACAACCGCCACGTAATCCTCACCCAGGCAGTCCAGCATGGCATCTGTCTCGCTTCCCAGATTTCCCCGCAGGGTGCTGTCAATCCTCTTGGAGTAGACCTTGACATCATCGTTTTTCAGCAGAGTGCAGACATTGTGCACACGGTTGTAGGCGATTTCCGGGTCAACCCCACGGCTGTCCGTGGGATAGAGAACACAGTCACAATCCTTCAGGGTGCTGAGCTCAATCCGCTCTGTATTCATGACCGTGTAGGCCGTGTAATTCATCTTTTTCAGAAGTACACCCGTTGCGTTCGCCCCTGTCAGGTCATCTGCGATTACTACACATTGAGGCATATCTCATTCCTCCTTCACGCTCCATTGTGTTCGTTTATGTTTGTATTGTACTTCTTATGTTTGTTTTTGTCAATTTAATCTAATTTTTATCAATCTTTTTGTATATTATGTATAAAATTCATGTTTATTTTTGTTTATTTTTACGTTTGTTTTCGTTGTATTTCTCGCGCAATGAAAAGGCCGGTCCTTTCCACTGTTTTCTGTGTTATTTATTTGTCAGATCATCTTCCCCTTATCAGGATCTCCGCCGCCTCTCTGAGGGTATCCGCCTCCCCCACATTGCCAGGAAAAATCACATAGGGAATACCGGGAAATCTGCTCTCCTCCCCTGTCTGCCACACAGGGATACCGGGACAGATCTGTCCCAGCACATTAGCCCGCTTTACCGCCAGCGCCTTTGTCCCCACATCACTGGAGGTGATGCCGCCCTTGGCAATGACAAAGGCCGGAGTCACGGACAGCCTTCCCACCAGAGACTGGACCGCATCAGAGATCCGCACAGAGAGCCGCAGCTCATCCTCCCTGTCCCCTGTGTCCGCTGTGATGAGGGCTCTTGTAGTGTAGCAGCACACGGTCCTGCCGCTTTTTATGCACACCTCTTCTTTCTCAAGGCAGCGCTGCACCTCCGCTTCAAAGGCCGCGGCATCCTTCACCAAGGTGGCGTCAAGCTCAATGAATTCAATCTCCTTCAGCTCTTTTAGCGCCTCCAGCTGACGGGTCGTCTTTTCCGTATGGGAGCCCACCACAATGATACCGCCGTTTTCCGTCTCCTTCACCACCATCTGCTTTCTCGTGAGAAGAGGCTGGCTTGTGACGCCTCCCATGACCTTGACAATGGCTGCCGCTGTGCGCAGCATGAAGACCTTCCCTTTTCTCATAGCCCGGTAGAGAGCCACGCAGAATACCTTTACATCCGCATAGTCCACCGCATTGACAACGATCTTGTTAAAATCCTTTACAGCGAGTAGCTGCCCTTCTATCTTATCTATATCCATATTATGGATATCTTCCAGAGAAATACAGGTTACATCCTCTTTCCTGTAGGCGCCCTTTGTCTTTTCCTCTACATACTCCGGCATGGCAGCCGCCGTGTACCCAAAGGTTTTATCCTTCGCAAACTCCGTCTCGTTGGCCGGCACCAGCTCATCGCCGTATTTCACATAGTGCACATTGCCAATGGTAAACCTTCCCCCCTCCTTAAAGAAAGGACAGAGCACCTCCCCGTCGATCACCTTGCCGGTATTCTTTTCATAATCCGCCTTTAAAAGCTCCGTCTCCAGAGGATAGTGTCCCCGCAGGGTGCTGTCGCTGCGGCTAATAAATATGTATTCCTTCCCCGTCTCCTTGGCCACCTCGTCTACCACTGCCGCAATCTCATGGTGAGCCTTCGTCGTCTGCTCTTCCGTAAAGCCCCGGGAGTTGGTAAGCACGTAAAAGAGATTGTTCCTCTCCTCAAATCCCGCCCGGATACTGTCTCTGTCCCATCCTGTATAGACAGAAATGTCGTGGACAGTCTGTACTCCGGTGGGATCATCGTCCAGAACCACGAGCTTTTTATTGCTGGCCGCAATCTCCTCCCCCAGAAGTCTGTCTATATACTCTTCATCTATTTTTTTGTAAGAAGTCAAAATATCAGCGCTGATGGACATACTGTTCCCCTCCTAATCTACTTTTTTCACTTCCACGTCAGCCAGCTTCTCAAAATACTGTACAATACCGCAGTGGTCGTCCTCCATGTGGCCATGAATCTTCAGGGTCTGCAGGATCTCGTAGAGCTGGGCCGTATAGGGGATGGGAACGTCGATGGCGTGGGCTGTGTTGACCACATTCTTGATGTCCTTGTGGTTGATACGAATAGGTCCTCCTGGTTTAAAATTGCGCTCCACGATCATGGGAATCTTGGCGTCAAGCACCGCACTGCCTGCCAGGCCGCCCCGGATGGCCTCGTAGACCTTCACCGGATCCGCCCCGGCCTTGACGGCCATGACAAAGGCCTCGGACACGACAGCGATAGTATTATTTACAATGATCTGATTGGCCAGCTTTGTGACGCTGCCGCTTCCCGCCTCGCCAATATGAAGAGCAGATGAGCCCATAATATCAAAATAAGGCTTCAGGGCCTCAAAGTCCTTCTCCTCACCTCCTGCCATGATAGCCAGTGTCCCGGCCACAGCCCCCGGCTCTCCTCCGGACACAGGGGCGTCTACAAAGCCTACCCCCTTGCTCTTCAGTCTCTCATAGCACTCCTTTGACTCTACAGGTGTGACAGAGCTCATGTCACACACGATGCTCCCCTCTTTGATGGTGGAGGCCACGCCGCCCTCATCGAAGAGGATAGACTTTGTGATGTCCCCATTTGGCACGATGATGAATACGGTACCGCACTCTTCTCCGATCTGGGCATAGCTGGCCGCCTTTGCCCCGGCCGCGACCACATCTGCCACAGCCTCCTGGTTGAGGTCTGTCACCAACAGCTCCACGCCCGCCTTCAGAAGATTCTTTGCCATAGGTCTTCCCATAATTCCAAGTCCGATAAATCCTGCTTTCATACTTCATTCTCTCCTTTGCGTTTGTTTTTGACTGTTTTGCACAAATAATCCTGTTTTATATGTGCTTACTTGTTGTTTTTTGTTCTTTCTAACTACACTTTACTACATACCGGTATACCGGTAAATCCCTAAAATTTCTTTCTCCGTTTATGCCAATTTTCCCCTTTCAAATTTGGGCAGAATTCCCATAAACACTGGATTTTTACGTTATTTTATTAACGCTCTGCTCCGCCCGCTTCACTCATACAAAAAGTGGATTTTTCACAGGTTTCTATTGGATTTTATACAGGAAACAGTGTACAATAGAACTAGATTTTTTTAGAATTTTTATCTATCTTTGACAAAACACAGACAAATATAAAAGGAGCCCCGCGCCATGATGACATTAAACGAACAGGCCTATGAGCATTTAAAGAAAATGATCACAGAGGATCAGCTCTCCTACCAGGAGATCTACTCCGAGACCAAGCTCTCCCGGGAGCTGGGCATCTCCCGCACCCCCTTTCGGGACGCCATCCACAGGCTGGTGCAGGAGGGCTACATTGACATCATCCCCAGCAAGGGATTCCGCCTCCACCAGCTCACAAAGAAGGACGTGGTGGAGACCTTCCAGGTGCGCTCCGCCCTGGAGACCTACTGTGCCATGGAGATCACCCGGGCCTACACATCCAGAAGGGCAAAGCGGCTCTTCCGGGAGCTTCATTTCAATATGGAGGAAATGAAAGAAATCTTGGAGACCACGCAGTCTATCCAGGATTTCTGTACCTATGATTTTCAGTTTCATGTAGAGATCGTCCGCTATCTGGAAAACAGACAGTTTTCCGACATCTTTGACACCTTCATGTACCGGATGCAGCGGCTGGCCCTGATGTCCCTCTCCCACCCGGGCCGGATGGAGGACACCTACCGGGAGCATCTCGCCATCCTTGAGACTATGGAGGCCGGGGACACGGCCCACATCTACGACATCACGCTGCGCCACATGGATGTGCCAAGAGGAATCAATCTGGAGGACCTCTAGTATGCCTCCCTCTCCATCAGAGTCTCCCTCCTGTGAGATCTTCTTTCAATTTCTCTGTCCTCATCTTCTTCACCGAGTCCTGGTTCACCCGCTCCCGCAGCGCCGCCATCCAGGGGATGTCCCTTGTCTCCTTCTCCCCGTAGGTGAGCTGCAGCTCATACTCCAGGGGCAGCCAGGTGGAGAGGTCCGCCTCGTTGTGCTGGATCAGGGCCTCCAGCTTGTCCATGGCGTTCACAAGCCGGGCCTCTGGCGTCTTCTTCTCGCGAACCTCCCGGAATATGTCCCTCATCTCCTCCTGCCGGGGCCGGGGCAGAAGGCGGGCGATCTCCTCCTGCGCCTCTTCTTCTGTCTTTTCATCCTCTCCTGTCTTTTCAAAGGCGGGAATATCTCCTGTGACCGCCTCTCCCATATCGTGGAAGAGAGCCAGCTCCATGACCCGGTTCATATCAAGCTCCGGGAACTCATCCCTCACAAGCCAGGCAAATACCAGCAGGCGGTACACATGCTCCGCCACGCTCTCATGGCGCCCGCTGCTTGTCCAGGAATGTCGGGTATTGCATTTCAGCTTCTCCGCCACCCCCAGAAAGGTAAGTAATGTATCGTGATCCATCATTTCATCCTGTCCTTTTACTCTAGCCCTCCAGTATCTTTACGTAGAAGGTCCTGTTTCTTGGTCCGTCAAAGTCGCAGAAATAGAGATCCTGCCAGATTCCCAGGATCAGCTCTCCGCCGCTTAGGATCATGGTCTGGGAAGGGCCAAAGAGGGTCGTCTTCATGTGGGCGTGGGAGTTGCCCTCCGCGTGGCGGTAGTAATCCGCCTTCGTGGGAAAGGCCTTCTCAAAGCCCTGGAGCATGTCCCGGACTACATCCGGATCCGCGTTTTCGTTGATGGTAAACCCGGCTGTCGTATGGGGCGAGAAGACCACCACAATGCCGTCCTTTGCGCCGCTCCTTTCAATGTCCTCCCTCACCATGTCCGTCACCTTGGTCATCTGCTGGGCGCCCCTTGTGGAAATGTGATGTTCAAACAAATGCATACCTTTTGTCCTCCTTCTATTTTTCCAGAAATCTCATGAGCTCGTCGTACTCTTTTCTCATCAGTCTGTAGCCGTGCTCATAGAAATGCATCAGTGTGTCATAGTCCTTCTCCAGCCTGGATACCGTTGGGATGAGCGGCCGCAGGACAAAGATCTTCCCCTCTGACTCAAGCTGTTCTATGCGCTTCATAGTCCTGTTGTACACAATGCTCCTGTTCACAATGCTGCGGATCAGGTTCGGGTACTTTTTGTAGGCTCTCCTGTAGAGCTGTACTGTAGCCCTTGAGGGCATCTTTTTGCGGTAGCCTGGATTTCTCGTCAGCACAACGATGGATTTGCCGTTTCCAATCTCCATGGCCCTCTCTATGGGAATGGAATCCGCAAGTCCGCCGTCCAGATAGGGAATCCCATCCACATTGACCATGGGACAGATCAGAGGCATGCTGCAGGACGCCCGGCAGATCTTCATGAGCCGCTGCCTGTCCGAGTCCTCAGTCATGTACTCCGCCCTGCCTGTCACACAGTTGGTCGTGACGATCTCGCACTCTATATCTGAAGAAAAATACGTGTCGTAGTCAAAGGGGAAAATTTCATTGGGATACCGGTCAAAGACCATGTCCATATCCATCAGGCTTTTCTCTTTGATAAATTTTCGGAAGCCGTAGTAATAATTATATTCCTTCTCCTTATGAATCATGCAGTCTCTCGTCCTTCCGGGCTGCTTTGACACATAATCCACCGCGTTGCAGCACCCCGCAGAGACGCCGATGACATAGGATGTATAGAAATCCTTTTCCATCAGATAGTCCAGAGCCCCCGAGGTAAACACGCCTCTGGTCGCTCCGCCTTCCAGTACCAGTGTTGCTTTAACCATATCGTCTGCCTCCTTTTCAACCTATATTATAAACGCATTTTCCACAGATGAAAACCCTCCTTTTCTCCTTGCCATTTCCTCCTTTTTTTGCTAAGATAGGCTTTGTATGCAATGAAACCTTGAAAAGAGATTGATAGGAGAAAGATTACTATGATCAGTACAAGTAATGTGACACTGCGTGTCGGCAAAAAGGCTTTGTTTGAAGATGTAAATATCAAATTCACAGAGGGGAACTGCTACGGCCTAATCGGGGCCAACGGGGCGGGAAAATCCACCTTCCTTAAGATCCTCTCCGGACAGCTTGAGCCCACCAGCGGCGAGGTCATCATCACCCCCGGGGAGCGGCTCTCCTTCCTGCAGCAGGATCATTTCAAATATGACGAGTTTCCTGTCCTTGATACCGTCATCATGGGAAACGCAAGACTCTATGAGATCATGAAGGAAAAGGAGGTTCTCTACGCAAAGGAGGATTTCACGGACGAGGATGGCATCAAGGCCAGTGAGCTGGAGGCTGAGTTCGCCACGATGAACGGCTGGGAGGCTGAGTCCGACGCCGCCTCTCTCTTAAACGGCCTCGGCATTGACACAGACATGCACTACAGGATGATGAAGGATTTAAACGGTCCCGAGAAGGTGAAGGTCCTTCTGGCTCAGGCCCTCTTCGGGAACCCGGACATCCTGCTCCTGGACGAGCCCACCAACCACCTGGATCTGGACGCCATTGCCTGGCTGGAGGAGTTCCTCATCGGCTTTGACAACACAGTCATCGTGGTGTCCCACGACCGCTACTTCCTCAACAAGGTCTGCACCCAGATTGCGGACATTGACTACGGAAAGATCAAGCTCTACGCCGGAAACTATGACTTCTGGTATGAGTCCAGCCAGCTTCTCATCCGCCAGATGAAGGAGGCCAACAAGAAGAAGGAGGAGAAGATCAAGGAGCTGCAGGAGTTCATCTCCCGCTTCAGCGCCAACGCCTCCAAGTCCAAGCAGGCCACCTCAAGAAAGAGAGCCCTGGAGAAGATCCAGCTGGACGACATCCAGCCCTCCAGCAGGAAGTATCCCTACATTGATTTCCGCCCCAACCGGGAAATCGGAAATGAGGTGCTCACTGTGGATGGCCTCTCCAAGACCATCGACGGAGAAAAAGTGCTGGACAACATCTCCTTCACACTGAACAGGGAGGACAAGGTGGCATTTGTAGGCGGCAACGAGCTGGCAAAGACCACCCTCTTCCAGATTCTCATGGGCGAGATGGAGCCGGACGAGGGCACTTACAAATGGGGAGTCACCACTACACAGGCCTATTTCCCCCTGGACTACGGCAGTGAATTTGACAATGACTACACCATCGTGGAGTGGCTCACCCAGTACTCAGAGGAGAAGGATGCCACCTACGTGCGGGGCTTCCTGGGCCGCATGCTCTTCTCCGGGGACGACGGTGTCAAGCGGGTGAAGGTGCTCTCCGGAGGTGAGAAGGTGCGCTGCCTTCTCTCCAAGATGATGATCTCCGGCGCAAACGTTCTTCTCATGAACGAGCCCACCAACCACCTGGACATGGAATCCATCACAGCCCTCAACAACGGAATGATCAAGTTCCCGGGCGTGATCCTTTTCTCATCCAGGGACCATCAGATCGTGCAGACAACGGCAAACCGCATCATGGAGATCGTTCCCGGCGGAAAGCTGATCGACAAGATCACCACCTACGACGAGTATCTGGAGAGCGACGAGATGGCCAGAAAGCGCCAGACCTACACGGTCGCGGAGGGCGAGGACAACTAGAGCATACAGACTGGATAAAGTATATACACTATACAGACCATACGTATCCGCAAAATGTACGGACGAAAAAGAGAAGGCACATCCGCCTTCTCTTTTTTTCTGTCTTTTCCTATTTACTAAAATTTCCTATTTATTAAAATCCGTGTAGGTCTCCCCGGCCTTCATGTTGATGCCTCTGGCCTGGGCCATCTCGGAGACCGTCACAAGCTGGTACCCCTCATCCACCAGTCTGGGGATCAGCTGCAGGGCCGCATCCACTGTGGTGCTGTGTATGTCGTGCATAAGCACAATGTCCCCGTCGTCCGCGTTCTGGAGCACAGAGTTGATGACGGTCTGTGTATCCCCCTTCCAGTCCAGGGTATCCACATTCCAGAGAATCATGGGCATGCCCACGTTCTTCTTCACCGAGTCGTTGACAGCTCCGTAGGGCGGCCTCACCAGGGTCGCGCCCTCTCCGCAGGCTCCCTTGATCAGATCGTTTGTATCGCCGATCTGCTTTCGGATGTCCGCTTCGCTGATCTTGGTCAGCTCCGGATGGTTGTAGGAGTGGTTGCCCAGCTCACAGTCCGCCTCCAGTATCCTCTTGACCGTGTCCTCACGTCCCGGAATATTGACTCCCTGCAGGAAAAAGGTAGCGTGGGCATCGTATTTCTCCAGAAACTCCAAAAGCTCTCCGGTCCGCTCCCCCGGCCCGTCGTCAAAGGTGAGGGCCATCATGGGCTTGTCAGGATCGATACTGCTCTTCCGGGACTTCAGCTTCCCATCATCCCCGAAAACGCAGTCCAGTGTGCCGATCCTCTTTTTCCCTGTGACCATCTCCCCCTCCTGGGTGAAATAGTAGGTGGCTCCGTCCAGGTCAAACCAGCCGGCCGCCGCCTTCCCGTCCGACTGCAGATAGGCGCGGCTCTCCCCCTTGTCCAGCCACCTGTCGGTCTGCATGACTCCATCCTTGTCAAAATGGTAGTAGGTGACACCGATCTCCTGCCATCCGGTCACCTTCACGCCGTCCTCTCCGAAATAGTAGGTCTTTCCCTTCACATTCACGAAATCATTCTGGACATAGGTGTCGTCCCACCTTTTGAATTTGTCTCCGTCCCACTGTCCCACCTGGTTGAGGACAGTAAAGCTGCCGTCCTCCGTAAGGATAGAGATCTTCTTTTTCCACTCTCCCTTATCCCCCAGCTTCTTTGCCAGCTCCTTGTCCAGCTCTATATGGACAGGGTATTTTCCCTCTGTCGCGCCGTCGCTGTCGCAGAGCAGCTGGTAATGCTGTCCCGACCTCAGCTCCTCCACCAGATTCCAGGCCGTGTAGCCGGTCTCTTTGTCCAGCACTTTTTTCTTCAGCTTTTCCTCTTTCTTATCACAGGCCACCTTCGCCTGGAGATCCGGCATCTGCTCCCCCTGCTTGATGGACGCGGATTGCACCTCTATTGTAATGTCCGTCCTCGACACCCTGGCCGCCGCCGCGGCAGTCACTGCTCCTGCGGCCAGGATAAGGAGGATAGTCAGGGCTCCGATCATTCTCCTTCTCCTGAGCCTGTGGACGAGCCATCTCTTCCTGGCGTTCATGGAACGGATATTTCTGCTTCTCTTTGACATATGTACCTCTTCTCCGGCATGTTTCTCTTTTGTTGTTATTTGCCGAAAAATATATAAAATTACTATATATTGTAGAGGATAACACCATATAGGGTACACTGCAATAAAAGTGACAAAGATGTAATATTAATTATCTTTCATGTAACAGTTTGTTAATAAAAAGGGGGTTCTGAATTAATTCAGAACCCTTACTCTTAAAACGCCCTCTATATTCCGCAGATCGTTTTCCACATTTGCGGGAATATCTGAGTCAATATCAATCATCGTATAGGCGTAGGCACCCTTGCTCTTATTGGAAAGATCGGCGATATTCATGTTGTCGGCCGCCAGAATCTTCGTAAACTGTCCCAGCATGTTGGGCTTATTGTAGTGCAGGAGCACAATGCGCCTGTTGTCCCCCGGCATGCCCATGTCGCAGTCCGGATAATTGACAGAGTTTTTGATATTCCCGTACTCCAGATAATCCATCAGCTGGCGCACAGCCATCTTCGCACAGTTGTCCTCCGACTCCTCTGTGGAAGCCCCCAGATGAGGAATCACGATGGCTCCCTTCACCCCGGCGATCACCGGTGTCGGGAAGTCAGACACATAGTGTTTCACCTGGCCGCTCTCCAGAGCGTCGATCATGTCCTCCTCGTTGACCAGCACATCCCGGGCGAAATTCAGAACAACCACGCCCTTTTTCATAAGTCCGATGGCGTTCTTGTCGATCATTCCTTTGTTGTTCGCTGTGGCGGGCACATGGACTGTAATGTAGTCGCAGTTCTTGTAGAGCTCATCCACTGTCTTGGCGTGATGGATG
Organism: Faecalicatena fissicatena; assembly: GCF_016900595.1. Classification (NCBI taxonomy): domain Bacteria; kingdom Bacillati; phylum Bacillota; class Clostridia; order Lachnospirales; family Lachnospiraceae; genus Faecalicatena; species Faecalicatena fissicatena. The sequence continues at coordinate 212,578 of NZ_JACLYY010000004.1, read as the reverse complement.
TTTCTGGACAGCCTCCAGGCCGCGTCCACGGAGACATAGGGATCAAAGCCAAAGACCTCCATGCCCAGATGGATGCCCGCGTTGGCCACCAGACCGCCGATGGCTCCCAGGCCGATGACGCCCAGCTTCTTGCCCTCCAGCTCACAGCCGGCGAAGGCCTTCTTTGCCTTCTCTGTGTCCTTGGCAATATTGCCGTCCTCCTCGTTTTCCTGGACCCAGTTGATGCCCCCTATGATATCTCTGGATGCCAGGAGCATGCCGGCGATGACCAGCTCCTTCACGCCGTTGGCATTGGCTCCCGGTGTGTTGAACACAACAATGCCCTCCTCCGCGCACCGCTCCAGAGGGATATTGTTGACACCCGCACCAGCCCGGGCGATAGCCTTCAGCTCCTGAGAAAACTCCATTTCGTGCATGCCGGCGCTGCGGACAAGCAGTGCGTCTGCTTTTTTAGGATCACTAACAGGTACGTATTTTTCAGTCATAGCGTCTATTCCCACCTGGGAAATAGGATTGAGGCAGTAATAATGATACATGATTATAAGTTCTCCTTTTCAAATTGTGCCATAAAGTCTACCAGTGCCTGCACGCCTTCATAGGGCATTGCGTTGTAAATGCTTGCTCTCATGCCGCCCACAGTGCGGTGTCCCTTCAGGTTCTCAAGCCCCGCCTTCTTCGCCTCAGCGACGAATTTCGCGTCAAGCTCTTCATCCCCTGTCACAAAGGGCACATTCATGAGGGAGCGGTCCTCTTTGCGGACAGTTCCCTTGAACAGACGGCTCTGATCCAGAAAATCATAGAGAAGAGCAGCCTTCTTTTCGTTCCTCTCCTTCATCGCCGCAAGGCCGCCCTGGGCCTTCAGCCACTTGAACACCTTGCCGCAAATGTAGATGCCGTAGGCGGGCGGCGTATTGTAGAGAGACCCTGCATCCGCATGGGTCTTGTACTTCAGCATGGTGGGTGTGCCGGGGAGCACATCGTCTGTGATGAGATCCTCCCGGATGATGACGATGACCACGCCGGCAGGCCCGATGTTCTTCTGCACGCCGCCGTAGATAACGCCGTACTTTGTCACATCCACAGGCTCGGAGAGGAAGCAGGAGGATACATCAGCCACCAGCGTCTTCCCCTTTGTGTTTGGGAGCGTCTTGAACTTCGTGCCGTAAATGGTGTTGTTCTCACATATGTACACATAGTCCGCATCCGGGGAGACGGGCAGATCCGAGCAGTCCGGGATATAGGAAAATGTCTTGTCTTCCGATGAGGCGATCTTGTTCACCTTCCCGTATTTCTGCGCCTCCTGGTACGCCTTTTTTGCCCACTGGCCGGTGACAATGTAGTCCGCCACCCTGTTTTTCATCAAATTCATGGGGATCATGGCAAACTGCTGGGACGCTCCCCCCTGCAGGAAGAGAACTTTGTAATTGTCCGGTATCTGCATCAGCTCCCGGATGTCGGCTTCCGCTTCCTCAATAATCCCGGCAAATGCCTTTGAGCGGTGACTCATTTCCATCACGGACATGCCCGTTCCCCTGTAATCTAACATCTCGTCTGCTGCTTCTCTGAGGACTTCTTCCGGCAGCACGGCCGGTCCTGCTGAAAAATTGTACACTCTGCTCATTGTTGATCCCTCCGATTTCTTTTTTATTTTCTAATTCCAGTTTCCTGATTCTAGTCAGCTTTTTTCATATCGGCCTCGTCAAAGGCGTCCCGGAGCGCCGCGCCGGGAGCCACCATAGGCCATACCTTCTCATCCTTGTCGATCTGGCAGTCAATGAGCACCGGTCTTCCAAGAGTCAGAGCCTTGGCAAACGCCTTCTGGAACTCTTCTCTCGTCTGCGCCCTGTAGCCCACAGCTCCCATGGCCTCCGCCAGCTTGACAAAATCCACCGCGTCGTTTAAGACAGTCTGGGAATATCTCTGCCCATAGAACAGATCCTGCCACTGGCGCACCATGCCGAGCACGTGGTTGTTGATGACCACCTCGATGACAGGCACGCTGTTTCTGGCTGCCGTGGCAATCTCATTCATATTCATACGCAGGCAGCCGTCCCCGGCAATATTGACCACCATCTTGTCCGGGCGCCCCATCTTTGCTCCGATGGACGCTCCCAGGCCGTAGCCCATAGTCCCCAGGCCTCCGGATGTCAGGAAGGTGCGGGGCTCTGTGAACTGATAGAACTGAGCTGCCCACATCTGGTGCTGTCCCACCTCTGTCACTATGATAGCGTCGCCCTTTGTCTGGCGGTAGATCTCCTCCACCACCCAGGGGCCGGACAGACCCTCCGCCGGATAGACGAGAGGATATTTCTCTTTGTAGCTCTGGATCTTCTCCTTCCACTGGCTGTGGTCCTGCTGCTCAAGCTGACTGTTGATCTTCTCAAGGATCACCTTCAGGTCGCCGATCACACCCTCTGTGATAAGCACATTTTTGTTCATCTCCGCCGCGTCAATGTCAAACTGAAGGATTTCCGCATTTTTCGCAAATTCGTTTACATTGCCGGTAACCCGGTCGCTGAAGCGGGCGCCGGCCACGATCAGCAGGTCACACTCGTCCACGCCGTAGTCTGACGCCTTTGTGCCGTGCATGCCCACCATACCCGTGTAGAGCTCATCCGTCTCCGGAAATGCGCCGTGTCCCATCAGGGTGTCCGCCACCGGGGCGTCCACCTTCCTGGCAAACTTATATAATTCCTCTGACGCGTCCGACAGGATAGCGCCGCCGCCCACACAGATAAAGGGACGTTTTGATCTGCGGATCATGGCAAGTGCCGTCTCCAGATCCTTCTCGTCTATATCCTGGGAGGGCACTACCTCTGTGGCCGGCTTGGGCGTGTACTCTGTCACTGCCCCTGTGATATCCTTGGGGATATCGATGAGCACCGGACCGGGACGGCCCTTCTTTGCGATGACAAAGGACTTGCGGATGGTGTCCGCCAGCTGGGTAATATCCTTTACAATATAGTTGTGTTTCGTGATGGGCATGGTGATGCCCGCTATATCGATCTCCTGGAAGCTGTCCTTTCCCAGGAGGGACACGCCCACATTGCAGGTGATGGCCACGATCGGGATAGAATCCATGTAGGCTGTGGCGATCCCTGTCACCAGGTTAGTTGCCCCCGGGCCGCTTGTGGCAAAGCAGACGCCCACCTTGCCTGTGGCCCTGGCATATCCGTCTGCCGCGTGAGCGGCTCCCTGCTCGTGGGAGGTAAGGATATGCCTGATTTCATTACTATGCTTATACAGCTCATCATATACGTTGAGGATGGCGCCGCCCGGGTATCCGAACACAGTGTCCACGCCCTGCTCCTTCAAACATTCCACTACAATCTCTGCACCTGTTAACTGCATAAATCTATCTTCCTCTTTCTTCTGATTTCCTCTGATTGTTCCATCCTTTTGGCTGTCCGCTTACTGCTGGCTGTTCTTCGGAACCTCCAGGACAGCTCCCCTGTTGCCGGATGTGACCATGGCAGCGTATCTCGCAAGATAGCCTGTGGTGATCCTGGGCTCTCTGGGCTGCCAGTTGGCCTTTCTCTGGGCCAGCACATCGTCCGGCACGTCCAGCTCAATGGTCAGCGCCGGGATGTTGATCTTGATGATGTCTCCCTCTTCCACGAGAGCGATGGGACCGCCCACTGCCGCCTCCGGTGACACATGACCGATGGATGCGCCCCTGGAAGCTCCGCTGAAGCGTCCGTCTGTTATGAGGGCCACGCTGGAGCCAAGTCCCATGCCCGCAATGGCGGAGGTGGGGTTAAGCATCTCCGGCATGCCGGGGCCGCCTTTTGGTCCCACGTAGCGGATGACAACAACGTCTCCCTCCTTGATGTCGCCGCCCTTGATGGCCGCGATAGCGTCCTCCTCACAGTCGAACACTCTGGCAGGTCCCTCGTGCACCAGCATCTCGTCCACTACCGCGGAGCGCTTTACTACGCTGCCGTCGGGCGCCAGGTTGCCCTTGAGCACAGCCAGGCCGCCTGTCTGGCTGTAGGGATTGTCGATGGGGCGGATAACCTCCGGATTTTTGTTCACTGCGCCTGCGATATTCTCTCCCAGCGTCTTTCCTGTGACGGTCAGACAGTCGGTGTGGAGAAGGTTCTTCTTGTTCAGCTCAGCCATGACAGCGTACACGCCGCCCGCCTCGTTGAGATCCTCTATGTAGGTGGGGCCTGCCGGCGCCAGGTGGCACAGGTTAGGAGTGCGCTCGCTGATGCCGTTGGCGAAATCAATCTCAAAGTCCATGCCGATCTCGTGGGCAATGGCCGGAAGATGCAGCATGCTGTTGGTGGAGCATCCCAGAGCCATGTCAACAGTCAGGGCATTTAAGATGGCATCCTTAGTGATGATGTCCCTCGGACAGATGTTCTTGCGCACAAGCTCCATGACCTGCATGCCGGCATGCTTTGCCAGACGGATACGCTCAGAGTACACCGCCGGAATGGTGCCGTTTCCGCGAAGTCCCATGCCAAGCACCTCGGTCAGACAGTTCATGCTGTTGGCCGTGTACATACCGGAGCAGGAACCGCAGGTGGGGCAGGTCTTGTTTTCATACTCCAGAAGGCCCTCGTCGTCCAGAAGGCCCGCCGCGTTGGCTCCAACAGCCTCAAACATGCTGGAGAGACTGGTCTTTTTGCCCTGTACCCGGCCTGCCATCATAGGGCCTCCGCTGACAAAGATGGTGGGGATGTTGATTCTTGCGGCAGCCATCAGAAGTCCCGGCACGTTCTTGTCACAGTTTGGCACCATGACCAGTCCGTCGAACTGATGGGCCATGGCCATGGCCTCGGTGGAGTCCGCGATCAGATCCCTTGTCACCAGGGAGTATTTCATGCCGATATGGCCCATGGCAATGCCGTCACAGACCGCAATGGCCGGAAATACGATGGGCGTTCCGCCTGCCATGGCAACTCCCATTTTTACAGCCTCCACAATCTTGTCCAGGTTCATATGCCCCGGCACGATTTCATTGTGGGAGCTGACGATACCGATCAGCGGACGATCCAGCTCCTCCTTTGTCAGTCCCAGCGCGTTAAATAAGGAACGGTGGGGCGCCTGCTGTGCCCCTTTCTTTACATTGTCACTTCTCATATTGTTCTACCTCCATCTGCAATTCTGTATATATTACGCGATATGCCCTGCGATCAGGTCGCCCATCTTCTCTGTGCCCACCTGATTCTTGCCCTCGGACATGATGTCAATGGTCCGCCAGCCTTCTCTCAGTACCTCGGCCACTGCCTTTTCTATGGCGTCCGCCTCCGCGTCCAGGTCAAAGCTGAACCGGAGCATCATGGCCGCCGACAGGATTGTGGCGATGGGATTGGCAATTCCCTTGCCCGCAATGTCAGGCGCGGATCCGCCGCTTGGCTCATACAGGCCGAATTTTGTCTCATTGAGACTGGCGCTGGCCAGCATACCGATGGAACCTGTCACCATGCTTGCCTCGTCAGAAAGGATATCTCCGAACATGTTCTCTGTCAGGATGACATCAAACTGCTTTGGATCCTTCACAAGCTGCATGGCACAGTTGTCAACGAGCATATGCTCCAGTGTCACCTCCGGGTAATCCCCGGCGACCTTCTCCACAACCTTTCTCCACAGTCTGGAGGAGTCCAGCACATTCGCCTTGTCCACGCTTGTCACCTTTCTGCGGCGCTTCATGGCTATGTCAAAGGCCCTCTTCGCGATCCGGCGGATCTCGTTCTCATTATACGTGAGGGAGTCGTAGGCTGTCATTACTCCATTTTCTTCCACCGTCTTCCTCTCTCCAAAATAGAGGCCGCCTGTCAGCTCACGCATGATCATCATGTCAAAGCCGCCCTCTGTGATCTCCTCCTTCAGCGGGCAGGCGCCCTTCAGCTCCTCGTAGAGAACAGCGGGTCTTAAATTTGCAAAAAGGTTTAACGCCTTCCGGATCTTCAGAAGGCCTGCCTCCGGCCTCTTGTCCGGCTCCAGCTGATACCAGGGAGAGGTCTTGGCATCCCCTCCGATGGATCCCATAAGCACTGCGTCGCAGTCCTTCGCTCTCCGGATCGTGTCGTCTGTCAGCGGTACACCGTGTACATCAATGGACGCGCCTCCCATCAGCAGCTGGTCGTAATCCATTGTATGTCCATACACTTCTCCTACTTTATCCAACACCTTCATGGCCTCTGTGACGATCTCCGGCCCAATGCCGTCCCCTTTGATAACTCCGATCTTGAGGTTCATATACTCCATCCTTTCTATGTACAACAAATTTCGCTATTTCATAATAATATCGCATTTTTATCGGTGTTTCAACCCTTTACCCTGTAAAAGCGTAAAAAAATAGAGTGTCCTCTGTTTTTTACAGGGCAATCAAAAAGGATATCACCGCCTGAGCAGGTGATATCCTGATCTTGTAAAATCTCTACTTTCTTGTCTTTTTCAAAGCCACTGCGCCGACAATAACTGCCACTGCGGCAACCGCAAGCACGATCCAGAGTATGGGAGCAGAAGTATCTCCTGTTCTCGGAGCTGCTTCTGTCTGGCTGCTGTTAGCGCCTCCCGAAGCGCTGCCACTATTCTGGCCATTCTGATCATTTATCTTCGCTGGAGCTGTATTGGTTAAAGTTGTACCGGTTGAACCTGATGTGCTTCCCGCGTCTCCTGTCGTACCGGATCCGCCAGATGTAGCTGAGGGGTCTGATGGATCCGGATCACCGGTCACCGCCGGGTCCGTCACATTCGGCTCTTCCGTAGTCCCCGGCTCATCCGTAACACCTGGTTCTTCAGAATTTTCTGGCTCGTCTGTGACTTCAGGCTCATCGCCCTCCGGTGTCTGTTCACCGGAAGCATCGTTCCCTGCGCTTTCCTCATCCAGCGCTATGACAAACGGTGAGAGGCTGTCCACCTCCACTGTCACCGTTCCGTCTTGAGCGGTCGCTACATAACGTTCAATGTATGTAACGTCATCCGCCTTAGGATAATGAAGAATCAGAATACTTTGTCCGTTATACTGCTCATCCACAGCAAAGGTAACCTGTATCTTACTTCCATCCTTTACCGCTCCGTCCAAAGAGAGCTCATATACTCCAAGGATCGTCTTTCCGGCCGCTTCCTTTACAAGGGCCTGGTATTCCTCCGAATCACTGCCAATGGGTGTGACTGTAAGACTGGTGTTCTCAGCAAACTCGCCATTTACACCGATGCCTGACGTTTCATCCTTCAGATCCGCAGATACATATTCCTCACTGCCTCCGGCTCCATCCGGCGCCGACGGCTCCTCGCTCTCTTTTGGCACAACAGTGACTGCGGCCTGGCCGATCTGAGAGCCATCCGCAGCTGACTGGGCCTTTACGGTAAGCTGCCCGGCCGTCTCGTCCTCTCCCACAGTCAGCCTGCCGTTCTCGTCGATGACCGTCTGGCTGCTGGAGGCTCCCTCTACGGACCATGTCACAGACTGGGACGGATCTCCTGTTCCCTGCACAGACACGCCAAAGGTCTTTGCGTCTCCAGGATACAGACTGATCTCAGAGGGATTGATCAGCACGCCTGTCACGGTCACTTTTGCGTTTACCTGTATGGACTGGGAAACAGTCCTGGTCACATCGCCGCTTGTGTAGGAGATCTCCACGGCTGTCACATCGGTTGTGAGGGGATCTGTCCGATAGCTGACTTCACCGGTCACATCGGTAACAGAGCCGTCACTCCAGTTTGCCTGCACTGTCATCCCTGTGGGGTCAAAGGTCTCTCCCTCCGTGTAGACTGTCTTCTGCGGTGCCGCCGCGATAGATATGGAGTCCAGCGTCGCGGGCACTGGTTCGGGTTCAGGTTCTGGCTGTGGCTCGGGTTCCGGCTCTGATACCGCCGTTCCCTGATTTACGATCTGCACATAGTCCGAGGAAATGTAGGCGTACATCGCGTCAAAGCTGTAGGCCCCGCTTCCCCTCACGACAGAGGTTCTGCCGCTGTCCAGCACCCCATCGCTCTGGATTCTGTAAAATCCGTTTTCCAGCGTACTGTCTTTGATGAGGACAGAGTAATTCGAGGCCGAGCCCGTACTGTAGAGGACTGTAGATGATGTGCTGCTTGCATTTCTCACATTCACAGTCTGGTGGCTGGAGGCCAGCGTATCCTTCACACCTATAGTGTACTGGCCGTAATCCTGACTGCCCTGGGCCGCGTCAAGGGCGTAGGCCACATTGGCCGCCTTCTCACCCCAGTAGGGATCTGAGGCGTATTTCACATTGATGCCGCTGGCCTTGTTTCCAAGGAAGCCGCCGTTATACCTGCCGTCCTTTGGATAGAGATATCCTCTGGACATCCATCCGTTCGCGAAGTCGTTGATGCATGCCTCCGCGCTCGCAAAGGTATTCGCGCTTGTCCCCGGAGAGCTGTCAATAGCATTCAGGCCAAAAAGATTGTTCTTGCTCAGGGCAATACTGCTTTTCCCCCATGCGCTCTCGTTGGCCGCAACCCCAGTCATGAGGAGGGCATTTACACCGTATGTATTCTGACTGTCAATAAAGGCGCTTCCCTTATTCGCCATCAGTGATCCTGCCCCTGCTTTGCTGTTGATCATGGCGCTCAGGGTATCCGCGCTGTAGGATGTGGCGCTCCTGAGAGGCAGATACTGATAATAGTTGTAATACGGATCACTGGGATTAACAGAATTTGCACGGGTATTATTCTGGTAATCAGTGATCATCACTGCATAGTCTGTGTAAAAATAATGTCCGTCGTAGCTGTAGTATTTGGTCCCCGCACTCAGATAGGACGGGGCAGGACCATTATCCAGCTTTGTCCTGTAGCCGGGTGTGGCCATAGTGTACACAATGCCGTGGAGAAGCCTTCCATTTTCCACCTCATAGCCGCTCACCACAGCGGCCTGGGACAAGTCAATGACCTCCACCTCCGATGCGTTGACCCAGCCGATCACGCCGGACATCATAAACTTCACTTTTCCTCCGCTGGTCCCAAGATACGCGGCGTCAGCGCCGTAGTCTCCGTTTGTGTAGCCGAGGGCTCCTGTGCCGTCCTCCGTATACTCTGTGACCGCATTGTCCTTTGTGTTAAAGTTCACCACCTTGACTGATGACACTGCCATCCGTGCTGACCTTGCATATGTAGAAATGCTGGCTGAAGATGTCTCATCTCCATCTGTCATGCTGCCGTCAGAGTCACCCACCTCAGTGATATTTCCATTTTCATCCATAGCCGTGACCGTTTCTGTACGATATGGATTTTCATCCTGCAATTCCGGATACGTTTCCCCTCCCTGTGTATCCTCTTCTGCCTTGCTCTCCATGGCTGGAAGCCCCGTGAGCACCATGCACATGAAAAGCAATAGTATCAGCAATTTGCTTTTTTTCATTAGTTTGATTTCCTCCTTCCCCTTGATTAATTATTTATATAAACTGATACAGACTAACCGTAACACAAATTTCCCTTTTCTGCAAGTTTTAACCTTTTTTTACATTTTTCCGCGAATAAAAAAGAGCCGGTCACAGAAACCAGCTCTCCTGAAATCATATGATTCTCTTACTCCGCATCCGCCTTCTCTACCTGCGCAATAGCTGCCTTCTGCATGGGAATACGGCAGTTCTTGTTGCTTCCAAACTCCACGATCACGTCATCGTCTGTGATGTCGATGATCACTCCGTAGAAACCGCTTGTCGTGAGCACTGTATCGCCCACCTCCATGTCGGCGATCATGGCTGCCACTCTCTTCTGCTCCTTCTTCTGAGGACGCATCAAAATGAACCAGAAAGCGCCGATAATCACAGCATATAAAAGGATCAGTCCGATAGGACTGTTCAAAAAGCTGCCTGCTGCCAAAGTATACATAAACATTTCCTCCTAAATTACTCACTTTTTGACACTATTGTTATCATACACAATATCCGGGGTTTCATCAAGAGTTTTTTTCCGGTATATTGCTTTTTTATCACGATTTTCCGCCCTGCAGGCCCTCTAATGTCTTCTTTTTGTACTCCTTAAAGCGGCCCTCCTCGATGGCCTGGCGGATCTCCTCCATCAGATGATTGTAAAAGTACAGGTTGTGGAGCACACAGAGCCTCATCCCGAGCATCTCCTTTGCCTTCAGGAGGTGGCGGATATAGGCCCGGGAATACCTACGGCACGCCGGACACTGGCACCCCTCCTCGATGGGGCGCTCATCCAGCTCATATTTCGCATTGAAGAGATTTCTCTTTCCCTGCTTTGTGTATACGTGTCCGTGGCGCCCGTTCCTGCTGGGGTAAACACAGTCGAAAAAGTCCACGCCCCGGTCTACCGCCTCCAGAATGTTGGCAGGCGTTCCCACACCCATAAGATAGATGGGCTTTTCCTGGGGAAGATGGGGCACAACCGCGTCCAGTATGCGGTACATCTCCTCGTGGGATTCGCCCACGGCGAGGCCGCCCACAGCGTAGCCGTCCAGATCCATGTCAGCAATCTCCTTTGCGTGGCTGATGCGGATATCCTCGTAAACGCCCCCCTGATTGATGCCAAAGAGCATTTGGTGACGGTTGATGGTGTCGGTCAGACTGTTCAGCCTGTCCATTTCCCTCTTACAGCGCTCCAGCCATCTGGTGGTACGGGCCACGGATCTCTCCATGTACTCCCTGTCCGCCACGCTGGAGGGACACTCATCAAAGGCCATGGCAATGGTGGAAGCAAGATTGGACTGGATCTGCATGCTCTCCTCAGGCCCCATGAAAATCTTTTTCCCATCTATGTGAGAGTTGAAATACACTCCCTCCTCCTTTATCCTGCGCAGGCCCGCCAGGGAAAACACCTGGAAGCCGCCCGAGTCTGTGAGAATGGGCTTCTCCCAGGACATGAATTTGTGCAGTCCGCCCAGCTTCCTGATGATCTGGTCTCCCGGTCTCACATGCAGGTGATAGGTGTTGGACAGCTCCACCTGTGTGCCAATCCGCTCCAGATCCTCTGTGGACACGGCTCCCTTGATCGCTGCCGCCGTTCCTACATTCATAAATACAGGGGTCTCTATGACCCCATGTACTGTGTGGAGCCGGCCTCTCCGGGCCGCCCCGTCTCTTTTTAAAAGCTCATACATTCCGAAAATTCCTTATCTATCCTTAATAGTGGCATACAACCGGGGTTCCGGCCTGGATGTTGTCATATACCGTTCCGGCCACTGACGGGGGAAGGTTCACACATCCGTGGGATCCACCGCCCTGGTAAATGCTCCCTCCAAAGGAGGAACGCCAGTTAGCGTCATGGAGTCCGATTCCGCCGTTAAATGGCATCCAGTATGTGACAGGTGACTCCCACTCATATGTCCCGTCCGCCTTCTTCGGCCCTCTCAGAGTTGTGTTCATCTGCTTGTAGGCGATAGAGTAGACTCCCTGGGGTGTGCCGTTGCCCTCAGCCGGGTTGCCTGTAACGCAGTCCGTCTCCACCACGCACTGTCCATTCACATAAACCCACACGTGCTGGTTGGTCAGATCGATCTCCACGTAGCTGCTTCCGTAATCATTTCCCTCGTGGGAGGCGGCCCGCCTTGCGTACTGGGGCTCTCGCGTCACAGTCTCCGCGTTCTGGATATTGGCCGTAAGGGCATTGTACTCTGCCTCCTGGTCAATCTGCCAGCCGTATGTCCCGCCGGACACCTCCACTGTATTTCCCAGACTTGTGACTATTGTCCTTGTCTTCCCGTAGGTGTCGTATTTGTTCGCCAACTCCTGGATGTAGCTGCGCACCGCGTCCTGGTTAAAGGTCACATTCATACTGTCGTCCACAGTCACCCACTGGGAGATGACGGATGAATCCACCACCTCTGTGTATGGATTGAAATCATAGGTGATATTCGCTCCCAGATAGCTGTTCATGGCGTCCCTGGCAGCCGCCACCTCCGGAGAGTCAGCGGTGAAGGCGGGCATCACATAGCAGTCCTCCGCCTCCATATCCAGAGTGGACTGAAATCCGCTTATAGCTGTATTGACCGCCTCTGTAAACTTCTCTGTGTCGATCTGTGAGCCGATCACCTCGTCCTGGATCACAAACTCTGTATCCTGGAATACAGGACGGGCCGACTGGGGAGCTGTCTGCTCCTCGGGCTGCATGCACTTCAGACCCGCGATCACTTCATTTAGCTTGTCTTTATCGTATTCCACTCCCACAGAAGCCGTAATCTCCGGATGGTTCCAGAGAGCCGTGATCCACAGAAGGGGATTTTGCTTTTTCAAAAGGGTAGTGACCTCGTCCCCCTCTACATAGGTAAGGTCTATGTCGTCCCCATCGATGCTTTCTGATCCACCGTCGATCTCCTTCAGTGTGAGCTCATAGTCCTTGACCTGCTCCTCCATATAGCTCTCCACTGCCCCGGCAGCCTGAGCGGAAAACTCTGTGCCGTTGATCCTTGTGTAGAAAAAGAAGTGCCTGGTAAAGAACAGAGCCACGCCCAGATAGGCAAGCACCAGCACACCCAGGATGACCAGAAGGACGATCAACACCTTCTTTTTTCCTCTTTTCTTTCCGTCTGTCTTTTCCTCGGGCTCCAGTTCATCCTCATCGCTCATAAACGCGTCGTCTTCGTCATCTTCTCTGTCATAAAACTCCTCATTGTCATCCAGGCGGATCACGCCGTCATCACCGTCAAAGGGATCCTCCTCCCCCTCGCTGAGCTCCTCCTCCAGCTCCTGGAGAGAGTCTGTATCCGGCTCCTCCGACTCCTCTCCCGCCTGGACGTCCTCCGCAGCGGAGTCCTGCAGGCCATCGTAGATCTCTTTCATCGTCTCTTCGAGAATTTCTTCTGAGGAGCGCTCAATATCCTCCCGGCTGTTTTCTTTCTTGCTCATAAAAATCTGCTCCCTGTCTCTATATTTATACTTATAGCTACACTTTTACACAATACGTAGTAATTATAGTGTCCCGGCTTTCTCTTGTCAACAATCCGCCTCTTGTTTATAATAAATCTTAATATATCTTAACAGGATTTAACAAACAATTTACAAAATAAAGGAGCGATGCATCATGGCAGGTTCTACACTTGGAACACTTTTCACCGTCACCACCTGGGGCGAGTCCCACGGTCCGGCCCTGGGCGCCGTCGTGGACGGATGCCCGGCAGGGCTTCCACTCTGCGAGGAGGACATACAGCGCTACCTGGACCGCAGGAAGCCGGGACAGGGAAAATTTACCACAGCAAGGAGAGAGGGGGACCGGGCACAGATCCTCTCCGGCGTATTTGATGGAAAGACCACCGGCACCCCCATTTCCATCCTGATTAAAAATGAAGATCAGAGATCCCGGGATTACAGCTCTATCAAAGATTGCTGCAGGCCCGGCCACGCAGATTACACCTTTGACCGCAAATACGGCATCCGGGACTACCGGGGAGGCGGCCGCTCCTCCGGCCGGGAGACAGCCGGGCGGGTAGCCGCTGGCGCCGTGGCGGCAAAGCTGCTGGCCGAGCTTGGCATCCATTTTACGGCCTACACAAAAGCCATCGGAGATATCAGCATCCCCGATGGCGCATATGATTTCAGTCAGATCACAGAAAATCCTCTTTATATGCCCTCCCGATCCCACGCTGAGGAGGCCGCCGCTTTTCTGGAGGACTGTATCAGAAGGCAGGACTCCGCCGGCGGCGTTGTAGAGTGCAGGATCGACGGCCTGCCCGCGGGCATCGGCGAGCCTGTCTTCCACAAGCTGGACGCCGCCCTGGCTGGAGCCGTCATGTCCATCGGCGCTGTCAAGGGCGTGGAAATAGGCGACGGCTTTGGAGCGGCCCGCTCCTTTGGGAGCAGGAACAACGATCCCTTCTACGCGGACGAAAGCGGCGTACACAAGCGTACAAACCACGCAGGGGGCACTCTGGGCGGCATCAGCGACGGCAGCGCCGTCATCCTGCGGGCCGCCGTCAAGCCCACACCCTCCATCTCCCGGGAGCAGGACACCGTGGACAGGGAAGGAAACAATCTGAAGATCTCTATCCAGGGCCGACACGACCCGGTCATCGTCCCCCGGGCTGTTGTGGTGGTGGAGGCCATGGCCGCCCTCACTGTGGCTGACCTCCTCATGATCCGCATGAGCTCCCGTCTCTCTGACATAAAAGCTTTCTACAGCGGCCGCTAGAAGCGGCCCTGACTACACCCGGAAGCATCCTCCGCCGATAAACTCCCGCAGCAGGGAGTTGGCCGGCACGAGGGTGCTTTCAATTCCCACAAAATAGTCCAGGAATTTCAGCAGTCTCTTCGCCTCCAGATATTCCCGGCAGTCCCTCTCAATTCCGAAGAGCAGGGGCTCCACATACTGCTTCAGCACAGCCAGCTCATAGATCAGAGCCGAGTTGAACATGACGTCCGCCTCCTCCTGGTAGGGGAAAATGTTCTTCTCCTCCCCTCTTCTCACAGAGGGCCACATAGCTATGGTTCTCCTGGCCGAGGAGCCTCTGGTCCTGGCATCCCTGACAAGCCGGCGGATCAGGCGGCCGTCCGTGGTGGGGATCCGGTTGTGCTCATCTATGTTGAGCTGGGTCAGAGCGCTGATGTAGATCCGGAATTTATTCTCGTCGGGCAGGGAGAGGGTCAGCTTGGGATTCAGGCAGTGAATCCCCTCGATCACAAGCACATCCTCAGCTCCCAGCTTTTTCGGCTTTCCCCCGAATTCCTTGTGCCCGGTCTTGAAATTGAAGGTGGGCAGGACAACCTCCTCCCCATCCAGGAGGCGCCTCATCTGGTCGTTGAAGAGGTCTGTGTCCACCGCCTCCAGGCACTCAAAGTCAAAATCCCCGTTTTCATCCCTTGGGTTCTCCTCCCTCTCCACAAAATAGTTGTCCACAGAGATGGGATGGGGTACCATGCCGGCGGCCCGCAGCTGAATGGACAGGCGGTGGGAAAAGGTAGTCTTCCCCGATGAGGAGGGGCCGGCGATGAGGACAAATTTGGCCTCCCTCCGGCCGGCGATCTTCTCCGCGATCTGAGCGATCTTCTTCTCCTGGAGAGCCTCCTGCACCAGCACCATATCCCGCATATCGCCGCCCTTTGTGATCCGGTCGTTGAGAGAGCCCACGGTCTCGATCCCCTGCATATCCCCCCATTTTGTGGACTCCTTCATGACCTGAAAGAGCTTGCTCTTGGGGGCAAAGGGAGCCAGGCTGCGAGGCTCCCTTCTGGAGGGCATCTGGATGACAAAGCCCTCATCGTAGAGATAGAGGGCAAAATATCGCAGATAGCCGGCCGACGGCACCATATAGCCGTAATAATAGTCCTCAAACTCATTCATGCTGTAGATGTTGACCTTGGAGACGCGGCGGTACTCAAAAAGGCGCTCCTTGTCGTGCATGCCATGTCTGCGGAACAGGGCCACAGCCTCATCCGTATGTATGGTCCTTTTGCGCACCGGCATGTCCTCCTCCACCATGGAGCGCATCCTCCCCTCTACCTGGTCCAGGAAGGACCGGGTCAGGGGGAAATCCGCATCCATGGTACAGTAATATCCATCCCCCATAGAGTAGTGGATCCTCACCTTCCGTATCCCCTCGTGGTGGGCGGCGTCGTAGATGGCCTTGACCAGCATGAGACACATGCTCCTCTTGTAGGTGCTGTGTCCGATCTCGTCCCCTGTAGTCTCAAAGACAAGACTGCAGTCCCCCTGCAGTGTCTTGTGGAGCTCCTGCAGCTTCCCGTCCACAAAGACCAGCACGATATCATTCTCATGGTTCTTCTGGAAATCCCCGGCGATCACCCTGTAGGGCGTGCCCTCCGGATACTCCCTTGTCTCTCCATCCGCCTCGATCCGATACATCTTCCGCTCCATGACAAACCTCCTGTATGCTCCGTTTTACGTCAGCGCCCTGCCGTCACACGATCTGGAAGGGATGGCGCACCGGCGCGGCCTTCACCTCCACGCCCTTCAGCCTCTCTTCCAGATACGCTTTTACATCCTCTATAAAAATGTGCTCGATCCCGTAATGCCCGGCATCAATGATGGCCAGGCCCTGGGCCACCGCGTCAATACCTGTGTGGTGGTCGATATCCCCTGTGATGAGCACATCCGCCCGCTTGTCAAGCGCCGCCTTCACCATGCTTTTCCCGGATCCCGGGGAGATAGCGATCCTGGATACCATCTGTTCCATATCCCCGAACACCTTCACAGCCCCCAGGTGGAATCGGTCCTTCACAGACCAGCACACCTCACTGAGCGGCACCGGGCTGGCCAGATCCGCCACTCTGCCGATCCCCTCCGGCTGCTCCCCCTCTCTTGTCACCTCCAGCACCTCCGGATTCTTCAGCTCCATCTTCTTTCCCGACAGCTCAGCCATCCCCAGCACATCGTAGTTGGTGTGCATGGCGTAGTAGGAAATGTCGTTCCGCACCAGCTTCAGGATGCGGGCCCCGATAAAGTCCAGATTGTTGATTCTCTTCAGGCCGGAGAAGATCATGGGGTGATGGGTCACAAGCATGTCGGCCCCCCACTGCACCGCATCCTCGATGGCCGCGTCATCCGCATCCAGAGCCACATAAATGCGCTTCACTTCCTTGTCATCTCTCCCCACAAGGAGTCCCACATTGTCCCAGTCCATGGCATAGTCGGCCGGGTAGGCCTCCTCGATCACATCCATCACATCTTTGCAAAGCATTGTCTCACTGCTCCTTTCCTTCATACACGTCCAGCGCCTCCCGGATCTCCTCCAGCTCTCTGTCTACTTCTTTTTCCCGCAGAAGGGCTCCCGGCGTCCCCGCCTTCTCCAGGCGTAGGAGGATCTCCTCCCGGATACGGCGCTCCCGCAGAAGATAATCCCGCAGTACCGGGTGCCGGCGGGCAAGGAGATCTCTGCCGTAGAGAAGCTCCACCCTGGACCAGGGCCGTGTCTCCGGCCATCCTTCCTCTGCGTGAACCGCCTTCATCATGGGATAGTACTTCCCGTCCTCCTCCACCATCTCCTCCCGGATGACTGTATAGTCATGGCTCTCCAGATAGGCCCGAACCCGCTCGATCCCGGACTGGGGCTGGAGGATAAATTCCTTCACAGAAGCGGTAACGGAAGGGCTTGCCTCCAGAATATGTATCACCAGTCCTCCGCCCATGCCCGCTGCGATGATTGTATGCACCTCTCCGGGCTTTAATGCGGAAAATCCGTCCGACAGCCGCAGCTCGATCCTGTCTGACAGCCCCTCCGCCAGGATATGCTTCCTGGCCCTCTCAAGGGGCCCCTCATTGACATCCATGGCGATCAGCCTTACAGAGGGATCTCTTTTGGCCAGCCAGATAGGAATATATCCGTGATCCGTGCCAATATCCGCGACAGAGGCGCCCTCTGTCACAAGACCTGCCACGGCAGATAGTCTCTTTGATAGTTCCATAGGCGCCTCTTTCTTAATCCAGATAATCTCTCAGTTTTCTGCTGCGGCTGGGATGCCGGAGCTTCCGGAGCGCCTTCGCCTCGATCTGGCGGATACGCTCTCTTGTTACGTCGAACTCCTTGCCCACTTCTTCCAGAGTGCGGGCACGGCCGTCGTTCATGCCAAAGCGCAGGCGGAGCACCTTCTGCTCCCTGTCTGTCAGGGTGTCCAGCACTTCGTCCAGCTGCTCCTTGAGGAGGGTAGCCGCAGCCGCCTCCGCGGGAACCGGCACATTGTCGTCCTGGATGAAGTCGCCCAGGTGGCTGTCCTCCTCCTCACCGATGGGAGTCTCCAGGGACACCGGCTCCTGGGAGATCTTCAGGATCTCACGGACTCTGTCCACAGGCATGTCCAGCTCCTCCGCAATCTCCTCCGGGGTGGGCTCACGTCCCAGCTCCTGGAGAAGCTGTCTGGAGACGCGGATCAGCTTGTTGATGGTCTCCACCATATGCACGGGGATACGGATAGTCCTGGCCTGGTCTGCGATAGCCCGGGTGATGGCCTGCCGGATCCACCATGTGGCGTAGGTACTAAACTTAAATCCCTTCTCGTAATCAAATTTCTCCACCGCCTTGATAAGGCCTAGGTTTCCCTCCTGGATCAGATCCAGGAAGAGCATGCCTCTGCCCACATAGCGCTTGGCAATGCTCACAACAAGACGCAGGTTGGCCTCTGCCAGACGTTTCTTGGCGTCCTCGTCGCCCTCCGCCATCCTCTTGGCCAGCTCCACTTCCTCCTCAGCGGACAGAAGGGGCACCTTTCCAATCTCCTTCAGGTACATGCGCACCGGATCCTCGATGCTGACGCCGTCGGGGACAGACAGGTCGATCTTCTCCATGTCCACCTCGTCCTCGTCTGTCAGCATGAGATCCGCGTCGTCCGGGCCCTCGTCGTCATCATCCATCCGGAGCACATCGATGTTGTTCGCCTCCAGATATTCAAAGACCTTGTCCATCTGGTCGGAGTTCAGCTCCATGTCAGCAAAGAAATCGTTGATCTCTGTGATCTCCAGCACATTTTTCTTCTTTCTGGCAAGGGCCTTCAGGTCATTCAGCTTCTCCGTAAATTTTACCATGTTCTCGTCCATGCAGTGTCCATCCTCTCATTGCTTGTTTATATTTTATCCCTAATTAATAGAAATATGCAGTTTGTCCGGGGCCTGCAGCGCCCGCTTTTCCTCCATCAGCCTCTGGAGTCCGGCAATGTCTGTGGGGGCCAGCCGCCGGGCCGCCTCCTCTATGCTGTTCTCCTTCACACGGAGGATCGTCTCCCGGAGCGCCTTCTCCTGCTCCTTGACAGTGGGAAGCTCGCGGATCCTCGTGTTGAAGAGCTCCGCCACCCGCCGGTGTTCCTCCTCGTCTGTAAAGAAGTTGATGATCCGGGCCGGATTGACATCCCCCACCTCATACTGTTCGTACAGCTTCTCCGCCACAGTGCGCAGCAGATCCTCTGTAAAGTCGGCAGGGGAGATATATTTTTTGATCTGGCGGAAGATGTCCTCCCCTTCCAGCATCCAGGTGAGGAGGATCTTCTGGGATTTCAGGTGTCGGTCCTCCTTCTCCTTTTCCCGGTCGCCGCTTGTCCTGGGGCGGGCGGCTGGCTTTGCCAGTCCTCCCTCCACCGCCATGCGGGTCACCAGTTTGCGCAGATCCTGGCTGCTGACCGAGTAGGCCTTCGCCACAGCGTCTATGTAGTTTCCCCTCTCGATCTCCTCGTCAAAGGTGTTCAGCCGCCGGGCCGCCTCCTTCAGGAACTCAGTCTTTCCCTCCGGGCTTGCCATGTCGTAGTCCTTCTCCAGCATTTCCAGGTCAAACATAAAGCTGTTCCTGGCGCCCCGGATCCTCTCCTCAAAGGCCTCCGCACCCAGGTTCTTGATAAATTCATCCGGGTCCTTGTAGGGATCCATCCGGATCACCCTGGCGGTGATGCCCGCGGCCCGCAGGATCGGCGCGGCCCGCAGGGCTGCCTTCGTCCCCGCCTCATCGCTGTCGTAGGTGAGGTAGACCTCCTTCACATACCGCTTGATAAGGGAGGCGTGCCCCGACGTCAGGGCCGTCCCCAGGGAGGCCACCGCGTTGGTAAATCCCGCCTGATGCAGGGAGATCACATCCATATACCCCTCGCACAGGAGAAAATAGGGCTTCCTTGAAGTCCGGGCCCTGTGCAGGCCGTACAGATTGCGGCTCTTGTCAAAGACAACTGTCTCCGGAGAATTCAGATACTTGGGCTTGGCGTCGCCCATCACCCGGCCCCCAAAGCCGATAACACGGCTGTTGGCATCCATGATGGGAAACATGACCCTGTTCCAGAATTTATCATAGGGGCCATGCTTCTCGTCGATGGAGATGAGCCCCGCCTGGGACAGGATTTCGTCACTGTATCCCTTTGTCTTCAGGTACCGGTACAGGTCATCGCTGTACTTGTTGGCATAGCCCAGGCCGAAAGCCAGGATCGTCTCATCGCTGAGCTCTCTGTTTTTCAGATAGTCGTAGGCCGTCTTTCCCTGAGGGGCCTTGAGCTGGGCGTAAAAATATTTGGCCGCCAGCTTATTGATCTCCAGGATCCTGGCCCGCAGGTCCGCCTTCTGCTTTGCCGCCTTGGAGTACTCCTCCTCCGGAAGCTGGACCCCTGCCCGCTCCGCGAGGAACTTCAGTGCCTCCACAAAAGAATAGTTCTCGTACTCCATCAGGAAGGTAAACACGTTGCCTCCCGCCCCGCAGCCGAAGCAATAGTACATCTGCTTATCGCGGCTCACTGAAAAAGAAGGAGATTTTTCGTTATGGAAAGGGCAGAGGCCAAAATAGGAGCTGCCCTTCTTCTGTAATTTTATGTAGCTTGATATCACATCCACAATGTCATTTCTCGATCTGACTTCCTCGATCACTTCGTCCGGATAATACATCAGCTGTCGTCATCCTCTTCTCTGCTTTTTTTATGGCTTTAAAATTGCCTACATTTATAATATTCGACAAAACTTCTTCATTTCCTTTAATTTTTCCATGATTCCGGGATAAAAAATTCCTGAAACTTTTTCACCGCGTAGGAGTCTGTCATGCCTGCTATGTAATCGCACACCACCCTCTCCTTCGTGTCCCTGCCCTCATCGATCATATCCAGATACTGACGGGGGATAAACTCCATATGATCCAGACACCAGCCATACAAGCTCTGGATCATGCCGATGGCCTTTGTCTCCTCCCCCTTTGCCACCGGGTTCTGGTACACATTCTCAAAGAGGAACCTGCGCAGTCCCATGGTGGCTGTCCGGATGTGTTCCGACATGATGATCTCCGGCCGGTCCATACTGTGGGTCACCACATCGTGGATCATGGTGTTCAGCCGCATCCGGGTAGTGTGCCCCAGCACGTCCGTGAATTCCGGGGGCAGATCCTCTTCCGTCAGGATACCGCCCCGGATGGCATCGTCGATATCATGGTTGATGTAGGCGATCTTGTCTGAGAGACGGACAATCTGCCCCTCCAGCGTGTGGGGCCTGCCGCTGGACTTGTGGTTCCGGATACCATCCACCACCTCCCAGGTGAGATTGAGCCCTCTGCCCTGCTTCTCCAGGATCTCCACCACCCGGACGCTCTGCTCATTGTGCCGGAACCCTTCCGGGCACACCTGGTCAAGAGCCCTCTCACCGGCGTGGCCGAAGGGGGTGTGCCCCAGGTCGTGGCCCAGGGCAATGGCCTCCACCAGATCCTCGTTGAGACGGAGGGCCTTGGCAATGGTCCTGGCGTTCTGGGACACCTCCAGGGTGTGGGTCAGCCTGGTACGGTAGTGATCACCCTTGGGCAGAAGAAACACCTGGGTCTTCTGTTTCAGTCTTCGAAAGGACTTGCAGTGGAGGATCCGATCCCTGTCTCTCTGGAATACAGGCCGGATGTCGCACTGGGGCTCCGGTCTCTTTCTCCCTCTGGATCTGCTGCTCAGGGTGGCGTAGGGACTTAAATTGGCTTCCTCCCTGGCCTCCATCTCCTCCCGGATGTTCATGCTCTCTTCCCTCCCGTCTTGATCCTCTCCTCAATGGCCTCCACCACCGTGCGCAGGACCTTCAGTCTGGCGTAGTATTTGTCGTTGCCCTCCACCACGATCCATGGTGCGTTGGCCGTGGAGGTGCGGATCAGCATCTCGTTGACAGCCACCTCATACTGATCCCACTTCTCCCGGTTCCGCCAGTCCTCCTCCGTGATCTTCCACTGCTTCTCCGGGTTTTCCTGCCTCTCCCTGAAGCGCCGTTCCTGCTCGTCCTTGTCGATCTGCATCCAGAATTTCAGCACAATCACGCCCTCCCTTGTCAGGGTCCTCTCCATGTCATTGATCTCCCGGTAGGCTCTGCGCCACTCACTCTTCGTGCAGAAGCCCTCGATCCTCTCCACCATGACGCGGCCGTACCAGGTCCTGTCAAAGATAGTGATGTGACCGGCCTTCGGCATATCCTTCCAGAACCGCCAGAGGTAGTGGTACTGCCTCTCCACCGCGTTGGGAGACGCGGTGGGGTGCACCACGTAACCCCGCGGATCCATCTTGGCTGTGAGTCGCTTGATAGCGCCTCCCTTTCCGCCCGCGTCCCAGCCCTCGAAGCCCAGGACAACCGGAATTCTCCGTCTGTACAGCTCCCCGTGGAGTTCCCGGATACGGTTCTGCAGTACCTTCAGCTCCCTCTCATACTCCTCCCGTCCGCAGGACAGACTGAGATCCACCTTGCCCAGGATCGACTCCATCAGCTCCTTCGTCTCCGCTGCGTCCGTGCCGGGCCCTTCGTCCCTGCCGGCCCTGTCGTCCGCCAGCGAGCCCTCCACCTTTTCGATCTGCCTGGCGAGCATCTCCTCCACGATGGAATAGATTTTCACAGTGGCAAATCGCCGGTCCACTGCCTCCACAATATGCCAGGGCGCCTTCTCCGTGTCCGTGCGGGCCAGCATCTCCTCGTTCATCTCCTGGTATTTGTCAAATTTCTCGTTTCTCCTCAAATCCCCTTTTGTCACCCGCCAGGCGGTGTCCCTGGAGGCAAGAAGCCTGTCAAATCTCTTCTTCTGCTCCTTTTTATCAATGGCCAGGAAAAGCTTTATGATCACCATGCCGTCCTCTGTCAGCTGATCCTCAAAGGACAGGATAGACTCATAGGCGTCCGCCAGTTCCGGCTTTTTCACCTTTTTGTCAAACCGATCCTTGAGAACCCTCGTGTACCAGCTCGTGTCATAGATGGCGATGCGTCCCTTTTCCGGCAGCTTTGTCCAGAATCGCCAGAGGAAGGGATGGAGCTTCTCCTCCTCTGTCTCACTCTTCACCGCATACACACGGAAGCCCCGCGGGTCCAGGGCCTGTATCAGCTTTCCGATCTGCAGCCCCTTACCGGCAGCTCCAAATCCCTCAAAGGCGATCATAACAGGGATATTCAGCTCCTTGCACCTGCGCTGCAGCTTGCCAAGGCTCTTCTCCAAATGCTCCATCTTCTCTTTGTACTCTTCTTTTCCCATCTTCTTCGTGAGATCCAGCTTTTCTAACATAACGCGCCTCCCTCCTATTTTTTTCAGAATATTTTCTTTTATTATACATCATTCTCCTGTATTTAACAGACAAAATGCAAAAAGATTGCAAAACAAACACAAAAAGCCCGTACAGACTCTCATCTGTATGGGCAAAATATAGCTTCAGGTGTATGTCCGGGTTTTTATTTTGATTTTGTCTCTTCCCTGTCCCCTTTCTCCGCGCTCCCCGCAAGGGCGGCATAGATCTGGTCTACGTCATAGTCCGGGGCAAACCGGCGGGCCGTCTCACAGATGAGGCTGACCCTCTCCTCCTTGTCAGTATAATACAGTTTCTTCCCTCCGTGCAACTTTTACATAAATTTTTCATCATTTCCGGGTAATCCGGCAGATATGCCCGATACGTCAGATATGAATGGGAACCGCTTTTTGAATGATGCGGTTCAAGAAATGTCCCTTCAAGCTAGAAGGTATCCTAAGTTTACATCGTATTATGGCTTTTGTCAACCTTTTCCCCTGGCTGCCTGTAAAGGCCGGAAAACCATACTATCTCACTTGAAAATGCGCCCCGCGGATATCCGCAGGGCGCATTGTTATAAATTATCTGTTGTATTTTTTCTTTCGTCCATTTTACTATAAGCGGGTTGTTTTTCAATATTTTTTCAGGCCCGCTCGTACACCTTCTCGCCGTCAATATAGGTGGCCAGTATCTTGCTCTCCCGCAGCTCCTCCGGATCCGCGAGGGAAAAGAGATCCCGGTCCGGAATGATGAAGTCCGCCAGCATCCCTTCCCGGATCCTTCCCTTGAGGTCTTCCTCTCCAGAGGCGTAAGCGCCCTCCACGGTGTAGGACCGCACCGCCTCATAGACGGACATTCGCTCCTCGGGCCGGTAGGCGGGCCGCTCCTCCCCTGTCAGACCCCGGCGGGTCACAGCCGTGTAAATGTTGGGCAGAGGCTCACAGGACTCCACCGGGCAGTCCGTGCCAAAGGATACGTGGACTCCCTTGTCCGCCAGCGTCTTCCAGGCGTAGGAGGTGTCTGCCATGTCCCCGGTCCTCTGCCTCACGATGTGCATGTCGTAATCAATGAAGATGGGCTGCACAAGAGCCATGACGTCCTGCTTCCTGAAACGATCCAGAAGCTCCCCGTCCGTGATCTGCACATGGACGACCCCATCCCGGAATGACTCTTCCGGCTTTCTGTTTTTCTTATCCCTCTCCAGAGCGTCCAGCACCATCTCGATGGTTCGATCCCCAATGGCATGAACCAGCACGGGATAGCCCAGGTCGTGGGCTGTCTTCACCAGCTCATCCAGCTGTTCCTCCGTGAAGATAGTAAGGCCGCAGGTGGAGGGATCGTCTGCGTAGGGACGGCGCAGCCCCGCTGTCCTTGCTCCCAGGGAGCCGTCGCCCAGCAGCTTGATTCCTGTCACCCGCAGATGATGGTCCCCCCCGCCGTACCGGAAGCCATCCTCGTAGTACTTTCGTATCAGCTCCGGTCTCTGGCGCAGGCTCTGCTGGCAGATGCGGATCTTCAGCTCTCCCCTCTCCAGCAGATCCCGGTAGACCGAGAAGAGCAGGTGATAATCCTCATCAGGCATAAAACCGATGTCGTCCGTGTGTATGGTGGCAAGCCCGTAGGACAGGGCCTCCTCCTGCCCCTTCAGGATAATATCCTCCAGGATCTCCCGGTTCAGGATGTGAACCTGGCTTCTGATACGGTCCAGCACCTTTTCCCGGAAGATACCCAGAGGCTCTCCCGCCTCGTCTGTGAGGGCGAATTCCCCCAGCTCCTGCACCTTCTCCTTTGTCAGCCCCAGGAGCCGCATGCCGGCAGAGCTTAAGACGCCCACATGCTCACACACCCGCAGAGCGATGACCGGCCGGTCTCCCACTGCCGCATCCAGATCCTTCGCCGTAGGGAACCGCTTCTCCCCTTTGGTGAAATAGTCCTGGTTCCAGCCTGTGGCCTCCAGCCAGGCGTTTTCATCCGTCCTGGCATCCGGTCCGCAGGATCCCCGCTGGCCGATGCTGTCGCGGAGGCACTGCTGTATCATCTCTATGCTGTCACAGCCGTTTAAGTCCACATTGATGAAATGCTTGGAAAATCCCACAAAGTGCATGTGGGAGTCCTGGAAGGCAGGGAGCACGCTCCTCCCGGAAAGATCTGTGAACGTCACACTCTCCCCCTCCGACTCCAGCCGCCGGGCGTATTCCTGCGCTTCCTCCCGGCTACCCACAAAGGTGAACACCCCGTCCCGGACAGCAAATGCCTCGGCCTTCGGCCTGTCCTCATCCATGGTTGTCACAGCCGCGTTCGTAAATATCTCTGTCATTCTTTACCGCTTCCCTTCCAAAGAGACACATTGTTCGATCAGCTTCCTAAAAATACCAAGCTGCTCCTTGTTTCCGCAGGATGCCATCATCTCCGGGTGCCACTGCACGCCCATGACAAACTGGCCCTCCTCCATGTACTCCGCAGCCTCCACGATGCCGTCAGATGCCGTGGCCGTCACTGTCAGCCTGGGGGACACATCCTTGACAGCCTGGTGGTGCCAGGAGTTGACAAACGTCCCGTCCGGAAGGAGCCCGGCAAGGACACTGTCCTCCTTGATCCGGATCCTGTGGGTACCCTGGTAGCGCTCCGTATTCTGGGTATGCTTGATGCAGTGCTCCCTCTGAGAGGGGATGTCCTGGTAAAGCGTCCCGCCAAAGCAGATATTGATGATCTGCAGGCCCTTACAGATGCCAAGTACAGGCTTTTTCTCCTCCAGAGCGGCTTTAAAGAGCTCCATATCGTAGACATCGATCTCCCGCATGGAGTATCCCTGGCCCTGGATGCCCTCCTCTCCGTAGAGAATGGGATCCACATCCGCCCCTCCTGACAGGACGATCCCGTCGCAGAGCCGGGCATGAGAACGAATCACCTCCGGATCATCGCTGACCGGCAGGAGCAGGGGGATCCCCCCTGCCCGCTCCACGCTGGAGGTGTAGTCCGTGTGTATGTACTGCCGCAGGTTCCCTGTAAAGACTCCGTCATTTTCGATGGGAGTTAAATTTCCCGATATTCCGATCACCGGCCTACGCATGTTCCTTCTCCTCCTCGCCATATTTCTTTCTAAAGTAAAGATAGAAAAAGATGCCAACTACCGGGACGATCAGTCCGGTCAGGGCAGTCACCGGATCCTCCATCAGGTTGTTCACCATCAGCCCCACAAAGAGGATGACTGTGATGACAACAGATACCGGATAGAGCCATACCTTGTAGGGCCGCTCCAGATCCGGATATTTTCTCCTGTAGACAAACACCGCTGTCACCGCCAGACAGTTGAACAGCATGCCGCAGAATACCACAAGTGAGGTGAGCTGATCCAGATTCCGCAGGCATACAAGGATGATGGAAATGATCATCTGAGAGATCAGGCTGGCTGCCGGAACGCCGTTTTTGTTCAGTGTGCCCAGCTTTTTGAAGAAGATCTTCTCAGCGGACATGGCATAGTAAATACGTGAGAAAGCCAGGACCATGCCGTTTAAGCAGTTGAACATGGCCAGCAGCATACCGATAAGAACGATGATCTTTCCGGCAACACCAAAGAGTCTCTCCGCCACTGTGGTTCCCAGATACAGGCTGCCGCTCTCGATCATGCTCTTCGCCTCGTCCAGGGGGATCACCCGCAGCAGCGAGTAGTTGAACAGGGCATAGAAAATGGCAACGCCGCCGATTCCCAGGATAATGGCAAGAGGCAGGTTTCTCTTGACGTTCTTGATCTCCTCCGCCACTGCGTTCAGGTTGGTCCAGCCCTCATAAGCCCAGAGAGAGGCCACTGTGGCAAAGGCGATCATGCCGAAGACAGAGCCCGCTGTCAGCGGTGATCCGTCCGGGGCCGAGGCCGGCACCGGATTTAAGTCCGGCGTCTGGTTGCCCAGCACAAGAGCTCCAATCATGATGATAAAAATGGGGAGCAGCTTGGCCACCATGAAAAATGTCTGCAGGTTGGACGCCCCCTTTACCCCTCTCAGGTTGAAGAGCGTCAAAAGCACGATCAACGCGATGGCGATCAGCTTAATGTGAAGCTGGGTAAGCCCGGGGATAAAGTCCACGAGAGCTGTCGGGATGGCCACCGCGATGGCTGCGATGGAGCCGGAGCTGGCCAGGATCCACTGGGTAAACCCGTACATAAATCCAAGTACCGGGTGGTAGGCCTTGCTCAGATATACAAGCTGCCCTCCCGCCTTCGGGTCAGAGGCTCCCAGCTCCGCAAAGCACAGGCCGCCCAGCAGGGACACAAGGCCGCCCAGCAGCCAGCAGATCAGGGCCAGTCCCAGACTGTAGTTAGAGCGCTGGAGCACATAGGATCCCAGGTAGAAAATACCGGAGCCGATCATAATGCCGCAGATGACGCTCATACCGCCGAACAGGCCGATCTCCTTCTTAAATTCTCCGTTTCCGGATTTTTTCTGTTTCATAATCTTTCATTCCTCCAATAACCAGAATTTGTATCGTACATGCAGACTGATCACGCAAACAGGGGGATCAGTTCCTTTTTCAGCACGTCCACCATTCCCAGATCGGACATTTTTACCTTGGGAATGACAGGAAGGGCCAGTGTTACAATTCGCAGGAGCGGATTCTCAAGCCCTGTAAGCCCCAGCTCCCTGTTAGCCTCCTTCATGGCCTGGCTGTCCTTTGCCAGCTCCGCGGCGTCTTTCAGGGAAATAAGCCCTGCCAGGGGCAGCTCAAGCACATGGAGCAGACGTCCGTCCTTGACCGCACTCATACCGCCTCCGCACTGGATCAGCGCCTTTGCCGCTGCCAATGCATTTGCCGCGCTGTCGTAGACAACGGTCAGGTTGTGGCTGTCATGGGACACTGTGGATGCCAGGGCGCCGCAGGTCGTCCCAAAGCCCTTCACAATACCTAAGCCGATGGTGTCATGGCCTTTATGCCTGTTTACCACAGCCACGAATTTGAGATCCTCTCCCTCCAGGCATACATACCCGTCCTTCACCGGCAGCTGGGCTGTGGTCAGCTCTGTGGAGGAGAGATGGATATCCGGGTACTCCATCACATTGACTGTCACCGTTCCGTTTTCCACCGGAGCCTTGATCCGGAAATCCTCCTCCGTCAGCTCTCTCACATACATGGTGTTAACCTTTTCCAGAGGATACTCTCTATCCTCGATGGGCACAGACATCTGTCCCATCTCGGCCACCAGCTTTCCGCCGAAAAATACATAGTCCGGCTTCAGCTCCCTTAAATCGCTCACAATGAGCATGTCCGCCACATATCCCGGGGCAATGGCTCCCAGGTTCTCAAGGTGGATCTCTCTTGCCGTGTTAAAGGTGGCGCTCTTGATGGCTGTCACCGGGTCCATGCCGCTTCGGATGGCCGTTCTGACCACATCGTTCATGTGGCCCACGTGCAGGATGTCATCCGCCTCCCTGTCGTCTGTACAGAGACAGAAATGGTCAAAGAACCGGACGCCTTTCACGCCCTCCCAGATCTCCTCCACATTTTTCGTGATAGAGGACTCTCTGGCGTCCACAAACATACCGCTGCGAAGCTTCTCCAGCGCCTCATAGCGCTCCCTGGACTCATGGCAGGTATTGGGGCCGCCGCAGAGGTAAGCTGACAGCATCCTTCCGGAGACAGAAGGGGCGTGTCCCTGCAGGTACAGTCCTTTTTTGTCCATCACGTCAATAATGTCCATCATCCGGTCTTCCCCGTGTATCACGGCCAGGAAATCCATCACCTCAGCCAGGCCGATAACCCGGTCCATGGAGGACAGCTCCTCGATCTGTCCGGCAAAAAATTCCGCTCCAGCATTCTCCAGTCCCGGCACCGCCGGCACGCAGCTGGGAATATCGATGAGCTGCCGCATAGGCAGGTCATCTCCCGCCTCGTGCATGTAGCGCACTCCCTCCATGCCGCACACATTAGCGATCTCGTGGGGGTCTGTGACAACTGTAGTCGTCCCGTGAGGGATCACCCCTTTGGCAAAATTCCTGGGAGTCATCATCGAGCTCTCAATGTGCTCGTGGGCGTCGATAAAGCCGGGAATCAGATACCTTCCTCCCCCGTCCACCACTTCTTTTGCCTTGTCCAGCTCCGTCCCGGGATTTTTGTATTCCACATGGGCGATCATCCCGTCATAGACAAATACATCCGCAGGATAAATTTCCCCTGTGATCACATTGACAAGCTGCACATTGGTGATGGCCAGATCGCTGTCGATCTCGCCAAGGGCTGCACGGAGCAGCTCCTTTTTATTTTTCGGTTGAATTTTCATCATATACCGCCTTTCTGCAGACTACCGGTCTGCCGCTCTTCCTTATGAGAGGAAATACAGGATCAGTGGGATGCACAGGACATAGAGAAATGGATGTACCTCCTTCCATCTGCCCGTCAGCAGCTTGATCACTCCGTGAGCGATAATGCCGGCAGAAATACCGCCTGCAATGGATCCTGTGAAGATCGTGAACATGATCATGACAAAGGGGCCAAATGCCTCTGTAAAATCAGAGAAGTCGATATTCTGGATGCCCTGGATCATGAGGAAGCCGACAAAGATGAGGGCCGGTCCTGTGGCCGCGTTGGGGATCATCAGCACAAGGGGTGACAGGAACACCATCAGAGCAAAAATGATAGCTGTGATCACACTGGCAAAGCCTGTGCGTCCGCCCGCCTCCACTCCGGCGCTGGACTCCACAAAGGTGGTCACTACCGTGTTACCTGTACATGCTCCCACGCAGGTTCCAATGGCATCCACGAGGAAGGGCTTCTGGATATTCGGCAGGTTTCCATTCTCATCCAGCATACCTGCCTTAGCTCCCACACCGAGAACCGTTCCCAGGGTGGAGAAGAAGTCTCCGCAGAAGGACACAAAGATCAGCGGGATAGCGGAGAAGGAGAGCACCTCCTTAAAGTCAAAGGCAAACATCAGATTGCCAAGCCCGTCAAAATCCGGCACCTTTGCCAGCGTCTCCGGAACCGTCGTCACTCCGAGAGGAATGCCCAGCACCGTGACCGCCACAATTCCGATGAGGATGGCCCCTGTTACCTTGCGTGCTGTCAGCACCGCGATCAGTATCAGACCGAAAATGGCCAGGTACACAGAGGGCTGTTTGAAATCACCCTGGCTGATGCCATCCACAAATGTGCCGATCCCACTGTTCTTAAATCCAAGATAGGCGATATAAAATCCAATGGCCGTGCTGATGGCAATCTTCAGGTTTTTGGGGATTGTCTTTACAATGAGATCCCGCACACCGAACACGGTGAGCAGCACAAAGATCGCTCCTGAAATCAGGATCAGTGACATGATGCCGCCGAAGGAAATAGCCCCCGCGATCAGCATAGCGCCGAACATGGCATTATTTCCCATCCCGGTGGAAAGGGCAAATGGCATATTGGCATAGAGCGCCATAAAAAGCGTGATGACAGCGCTGACAAGAGCGCAGGTGACAAGGATGGCCTCCTTGGTGATCATCACCCCGTTGGTGTCAATGACATAGTCGGCATCCCCCACCATAAGGCTCGGCTGTACGACCAGAATGTACGCCATCGTCATAAATGTAGTGATACCAGCTATTGTCTCCACTTTGAAGCTTGTTCCCCGCTCCTGAAAGCGAAAGAAGCTGCTGATTTTTTCTTTCATTAGTTACCTCCTCTTACTCTTCTTTTCTGTGATACTATATTTTATCCTCCCTGAGGGCCGCTCATACCGGCTCTGTCCGAAGGCTAAAACCATTTCTTTATCCCTTACAGGTATTCTTTACAGGCTGCTGTCTCCCTTATCATCTCCATGAGCACCTGGGCTCCTGCCCCGCAGTCCTCCGGCAGAGTGTACTCCTCCTTCCGGTGGGAGTATCCTCCCTGGGATGGCACAAAGATCATGCTGACAGGACAAAGTCCTCCAAAATTCATGCTGTCGTGGCCCGCGCCGCTCATGATCCGGCACCGGGAATAGCTGTTTCTGTCACAGATCTCCTCCATCCTCTTTTTCAGCTCTTCATCGCAGACTGTTCCGGGCAGCGACTGATCCAGCGCTCTTGTGATCCTGACATGCTCCTGTTCTTCCAGAGTCGCCTCAAAGCGCTCCATCTCTCCCATGACATCCCGTATATCCTCGTCCCGGACACTGCGGATGTCCAGGGAAAAACGAGCTTCCCCACAGATAATGTTGCAGGTCCCGGGACGCACCTCTATGCGCCCCACTGTAGCCACGCAGTCCTTCCTCGCCCTGGCCAGCTCTGTCACCCGCAGGATCCATCTGCTCATGGCCGGGACCGGATCTGACCGCCCGCTCATGGGCGTGGCTCCCGCGTGGGCGCTGCTCCCGGCAATGGTCACTGTGTACCGCTCCAGTCCCGCAATTCCCTCCACAACGCCGATCTGGCAGCCTCCCTTTTCCAGAACCTGCCCCTGCTCAATGTGAAGCTCCAGCATGGCTTTTATCCGATCCACCCTGCAGGTATCCAGTTCTTCCGGGGAAAGCCCGTAGGATCTCATAGCGTCGCGCAGGGAGACGCCGTCCCCATCTTCAGACGCCAGCCCCTCTGGCAGTACCTTCCCGCAGATAGCCTTGCTCCCGATCATGCCGTAGCCAAACCGGTTGCCCTCCTCGTCCTTAAAGCCCACCACCCACACAGGGCAGCCTGGCACATATCCGCCTTCTCTCAGCGTCTGCACTGCCTCGATAGCTCCCAGCAGTCCCAGGCACCCGTCAAATTTTCCTCCCTGCAGAACTGTATCGTAGTGAGAGCCGGTGATCACCGGCTCTCTGCTTTCAGCCGGGGCATCCGGCATCCATCTGCCGATCAGATTGCCCGCCGCGTCTGTCTCCACGGAAAGCCCCGCCTCCTCCATATAACGACGTATCAGCTCCTCCGCGGCCCGGTCCTGAGCGGTAAAGGGAAATCTGGTGACGCTCCCGTCCCCGTTTCTCCCAATCCTGCCAAGCTCCATTATGTGGTTCCACAATCTCTGTGTATTGATCTTCATAAGCCCTCTGATAGTATGATTTAATATTATTTGAATTTTACAAACTTTTTCAAAATTAGCCACATTATACCACGATTACCCTGCCTGGTAAACCTTAAAATCCTCAAATCGGTCTCTCGGATCAATCTCTCTGCTTAAAATCTTCCGCCGCATTTCGGGCAGAATGTAAAGTCTTCCTCTGTCGTATAGCCGCAGTTCGGACAGCGCTTTACCCGTCCTGACTGCCATCCTCTGGAGACCGGCTCCAGATCCTCCTGCCTGATCTCCAGCTCTTCCCCTCTTGCGATCCGCCTGCCCACCTCCGGATCCAGCCTGTACACAGTGCCGCAGCAGCTTGTCTGCACAAAGTACTGCTTGTTCCACTTAAAGCAGGGAATAAAGAACAAAGACAGGGCCGTGTATGTCATGTACACCATATATCTCCCGTATCTGCCGCACCTGCTGCAGATGACCATCTGGTTGAACTTCAGATCCTTTCGCCCACTGGTGATACCTATGATAAAAAACATGCTCTCACGTTCCTTCCTTATTATAATCAGATATAAACAAACCAGCTTTCATTATAGCGGAAAAACGCGCTTTGTACAGCTCTTTTTCCCCGTTGATGTCAAAAATGAAAAAAGGAGCTCCCGCTCTCCCCGGGAACTCCTCTCTGGAAATGAAAAAAGCCTTGAAAACTCAAGGCTTCTTACTTAATGCGGAAGATGGGACTTGAACCCACACGACACGAATGTCACAAGATCCTTAGTCTTGCTCGTCTGCCAGTTCCGACACTTCCGCATGACTGCTTTATTTCGCTGTCCGAAAAGTATAATACTACAGGCCAGCCTGAATGTCAACAGTTATTTTAAAATTTTTTCTATTTTTTATACAGTATATATATTATATACATTATATGTATTATGCGCATTTGGAAATCCTTCGAAAATTCCCGCCCCTTGTGGGCGGAAATCTCCGGATTTCACTTAAAAATCACTTCAAACACTCTGCTTTAGCGAGCGCCTTATTACGCAATGCTCTTCTTTGCAGTCTCAGCCAGGGAAGCGAAGCCTTCCTTGTCGTTTACTGCCATCTCAGCGAGCATCTTTCTGTTAATGTCAATGTTGGCAGCCTTCAGGCCGTGCATGAACTTGCTGTAGGAAAGTCCGTTCATTCTTGCAGCAGCGTTGATACGTGCGATCCAGAGCTGACGCATCTGGCGCTTGCGCTGCTTTCTTCCTGCGTATGCAGATGTGAGAGCTCTCATGACAGACTGCTTTGCAACTCTGTACTGTTTGGAGCGCGCTCCTCTGTATCCTTTCGCCAGCTTTAATGTTCTGTTATGTTTCTTCTTAGCGTTTAATCCGCCTTTAATTCTTGCCATGTCCTAATTCCTCCTTCAATCTTTTCCCAATCCTACAGATATGGTAATACTTTCTTCATATTCTTTACGTTGGTTGCGTCTGTGATTGTAGCCTGTCTGAGATTTCTTTTTCTCTTTGTAGACTTCTTGGTTAAGATATGGCTCTTATAAGCTTTGTTTCTTTTCAGCTTTCCTGTACCTGTCTTTTTGAAGCGCTTTGCAGCAGCTCTATTTGTTTTAATTTTTGGCATGATGTTTTCCTCCTTAAAGATAAATAGTATTTTTAACGTTTTTCAGTTAAAACCATGCTCATATTTCTTCCTTCGAGTTTGGCCGGCTTTTCCACAACCGCCACGTCCGCAAGCATCTGCGCCACATCGTCCAGGATGTGCTTGCTCTGCTGCACGTGAGCCATCTCTCTTCCGCGGAAACGGAGCGTAACCTTCACTTTATTTCCCTTGGTGAGGAATTTCTTTGCATTGTTCACCTTGGTGTTCAGGTCGTTGGTGTCAATATTTGGTGAAAGACGCACTTCCTTCACTTCAACCGTTTTCTGTTTTTTTCTGGCTTCCTTCTCTTTTCTTGCCAGCTCATATTTGTACTTGCCGTAGTCAATGATCTTGCATACCGGCGGCTGAGCTTTGGGAGCAATTTTGACCAGATCCAGCTGCGCCTCCTCTGCCAGCTTCATAGCTTCACGGGCAGACATAATTCCGAGCTGTTCTCCAGCCTCGCTGATCACACGTACTTCCCTGTCTCTGATCTGTTCGTTAATCATTAAATCGCTAATTGTAGTGCACCTCCATCATAAAAAAATAAGTGAATAGTCCAGACTACCCACTTAACCTATTGCACAATACACCTGACATGGTATATAATGTCTCAATATCAACCAATAGTCACCTGATCGTGCTATGGTGAGAGCGGATACTCTGCTTTGTTTTACACCTTACGCATCAATTAATTTATCACACATTCTGATCCATGTCAACACTTTTCTTTTTTCTATCCTATTTTCCTTGCTAAATATCTCTTCTTTCATTATAATAGTCCTTACATATGTCTGAGATCGTCCGGGTGCAGGTGCGCACACCGCTGTGCGCCAAAGGCAGGCGGAGATCCGGGATGCATGTGTGGACTACTGATTGAAAAATTTGAGGAGGTTTCTACAAATGAATAAGAGAAGCAGCTTTTCCGGCAAGCTGGGCTTTGTGCTGGCTGCCGCCGGATCAGCGGTGGGACTGGGAAATATCTGGCGTTTTCCCTATCTTGCCGCCCAGTACGGAGGAGGCACCTTCCTCCTGATCTACCTTGTGATCGCAGTGACCTTTGGTTTTTCCCTAATGATCGCTGAGGTGGCCATCGGAAGAAAGACAGGCCTTTCTGCCATCGGCGCGTTTAAG
Organism: Faecalicatena fissicatena; assembly: GCF_016900595.1. Taxonomy (NCBI): domain Bacteria; kingdom Bacillati; phylum Bacillota; class Clostridia; order Lachnospirales; family Lachnospiraceae; genus Faecalicatena; species Faecalicatena fissicatena. The sequence goes on along the minus strand of NZ_JACLYY010000004.1, from coordinate 178,001 downwards.
TCGCTGGACTCCCGTTTTGGATTCCTGGGAATCCTGGCATCCGCCGTCCCCATCATCATCCTTCCCTATTACTCTGTGATCGGGGGATGGGTCATCAAATACTTTGCGGTCTTTCTCACCGGCGGCGGCTCCGCCTCCGCGGCAGACGATTATTTTACGAATTTCGTCGGGAGTACTTTTGAACCCCTGGGCTGGTTCCTGCTCTTTCTGGGAGCAACGGCAGTCATCGTTCTTCTTGGAGTGGAGAAGGGAATTGAGAAGGTGAGCAAATTCGCCATGCCCATCCTTGTCCTCCTGGCTGTGGTCATCTCCATATACTGCCTGACCCTGGACGGCGCCATGGACGGACTTGCCTATTATGTGCAGCCCCACATGGATGACTTTTCTGTAAAGACAGTCCTCTCCGCCATGGGCCAGCTCTTCTACTCCATGTCCCTGGCCATGGGTATCATGGTGACGTACGGCTCTTACATGCGCAAGGACACCAACCTGGAGAGCTCTGTGCGCCAGATCGAGGTGTTTGACACAGTCATCGCCTTCCTGGCCGGTCTCATGATCATTCCGGCTGTGTTCGTGTTCTCCGGCGGAGACCCGAAGATCCTTCAGAGCGGACCGAGCCTTATGTTCGTGATCCTGCCTAAGGTATTTGCCAGCATGCCCATGGGCGGGGCCATCGGAGCGGCCTTTTTCCTGCTGGTGATCTTTGCGGCCCTGACATCCTCCATCTCGCTGATGGAGACTATCGTTTCCATCTTCCGGGACAAGTTCCACTGGAGCCGTAAAAATGCCTGCATCTTTGTGACTGTCCTGTCCCTGGTGATGGGAGTTCCGTCCTCCCTTGGATTTGGTCCCTTAGGCTTCATCACCTGGGCCAACATGACCATTCTGGACATCATGGACTTTGTCAGCAACAGTGTACTCATGCCCATCGTGGCCTTCTTCACCTGCATCTTCGTGGGCTTCTTTGTAGGCCCGAAGGTGATCGCTGACGAGGTAAAGATAACCAACGGAAAATTTGTGGGCGAAAAGCTGTTCACAGTCATGATCAAGTGGATCACCCCTGTTTTCCTTGTGCTGATCCTCGCCAGCTCCGTGGCCAATTCCATGGGATGGTTCAAACTTTAATATCTAATATGAGAAAGGTGATGTATAAGACATGTCGATCGATAAGGTAAGATCCTACTTCCGCCAGTGGCCTGGCATGGAGGAACGAATTCTGGAGTTTCCCGTATCCAGCGCCACTGTGGCCGAAGCCGCCAAAGCGGTTGGCACTGAGGAGAGACGGATTGCGAAAACTCTCTCCTTTATGCTGGATGAAGGCCCCATCCTTGTGGTGGCGGCCGGAGACGCCAAGATAGACAACAAAAAATTCAAGGGCACCTTTCACAAGAAGGCTTCCATGCTGAAGGTGGACGAGCTGCCAGAGCTGGTGGGACATCCTGTGGGCGGTGTGTGCCCCTTCGGGATCCGGGAGGGAGTAAAGGTCTATCTGGATCAGTCGCTTCGGCGCTTTCCCACCGTCTTTCCCGCCTGCGGCAGCGCCAACAGCGCTATTGAGCTGACCATTCCGGAGCTGGAGACGTACTCCCGCTTTGCAGAATGGGTGGATGTGTGCAGGATACCGGAATAAGAAATATCGGAATAAAAAGCGCTATGATAAAGATGCCAAAGTAAAAGGAGCAGCCCTGCCATCAATGAGTTCAGATGGCAGGGCTGTTCCTTTAGCTTCCGTTCTATTTTGCTATTCGACAATCCAGCTCTCAACGTCCGATGCGCCCGCGTATTTCTCCAGATATTCCTTCCCGTACTCCAGCGCCTTCTCCAGATCGCCGCCAGGTGAGAAGGAGTAGATCAGGGTCAGCACCTCCTGCGCCTCCTCCGTGATCATGGCCCGTTCGGAGTCGCTTGTGGAGCTTCCGATGGCTCCCGCCTCATCCGCCAGCACCGGCAGGTGTTCGATATTGACCTGATCCTTTCCGATGCCCTTGTAGGTCTCTCCCTCCCGCCCGATGCGGAAGGTGAGCTCCTCCCCGATGCGAGCCGTGTCGTAGGAGCCCACGGAAAATCCGGACTGGATGGAGATCAGGTTGTTCACATCCACCACTGTGTTGACCTGGTAGAGCCCCTTCCCCTGTCCGATCCTGCGGATCAGAGCCTCGGAGGACACCCGGTAGCGGCTGGGATCCTTTCCGAAGGCCCGGTAGGCTGCCCGGGACTCCCTGATGTTCGGGATCTCCGTCACCCCATAGTCAAAGATGTCGTCCTTTGCCTTCTTAAAAATATCTTTTTTGAGATAGGCCCACAGCTCCTCGTTTTTCGCTTCCACCTTCACCTTGTACTGCAGGCAGCCCACTCTCGTGTCCGGCCACTTGTCCTTCATCTCCCCATCGATCACCAGATGCTTTCCCATGCCCTTTCGTCTCCTTTTCCTGTCTTGTACCTAGCGCTTATTTCCCATGCAGAACACAGCCACAACACCGGGGCCGGTATGGCTTCCGATGACTGTGCCGATGTTGTTGATCAGTATATTGTCGATGCCCATCTTCTCCCGCACAAGGCTGGCCACATACTCGGCGTCCTCTATGCAGTCCCCGTGTGTGATCATGATGATGTCATTGTCCCAGCCTTTGGACTGCTCCACCGCCATGTCCACGATCTTGTTCAGGGATTTCTTCCTTCCCCGCTCTTTTCCGATGACCTGCAGCTTACCCTCGTTGTCCATGTGGATGATAGGCTTGATCTTCACCATAGTGCCCACCACGGCTGTAGCCTTGGAGATACGCCCGCCTCTGTGGAGATGGTTCAGGTCGTCCACCGTCACATCATGGCAGATATGCAGCTTGTTCTCCTCCACCCAGGCCGCCGTCTCCTCAATGGTCTTTCCCGCCGCCTTCTGCTGAAGTGCCTTGTAGAGGAGAAGTCCCTCGCCCAGGCACGCGCACAGAGTGTCAATGACAATAACTTTTGCCTCCGGGTACTCCTCCCGGAGCTCCTCACCCGCGATCTTCATGCTGTTGCAGGTGCCGGAGAGTCCGGATGAGAAGGCCAGGTGCAGCACGTCCTTTCCTTCCTTTAAAAAGGGCTCCAGAGCCGCCTTCGCCTCCTCCGGGTTAACCTGGGAGGTGACAGACATTTTCCCCTCTCTCAGCTTGGCAAAAAATTCTTTGGCGGTCAGGCCGCTCATATCCTCATAGGTCTGTCCGTCCATTGTATATCTCAGAGGAACGACCGGAACATTCCTCTCCTCCAGCCATTCCTTTGGCAGATCCACTGTACTGTTCACAGTGATCACATAATCCCTCATTCTTCCATACCTCCTATACATTGGTTCTGTTGCACTAATCATACCATTTTTTATACAGTAAGGCAAAGCCTTTTGACGGCTCATGCATATTTCACCCTGTTTTGGGCAGATTAAGCTTATCAACACAATGTATCAGTACGGATATGGAGGGATCGATTTATGCCGGATACGAGAATAGTGACTGCGTCTGCGAAAGAAAATGTGGCGTACATGAACCAGATACTGCCTGTAAAGGACAGCTTTGACCTGGTGCAAAGGGATCTGGTCATCGGGGAGCGGGAGGCCTCCTTTTTCTTCATCGACGGATTTATGAAGGACGAGGTCATGTTGAAGATCATGGACTCCTTCCTCAGCGTTGCGAAGGAGGATATGCCGGGGAGCGCCACCGGCTTTGCCAGGCAGTGCCTCCCCTACGTGGAGGTGGACACCATCAGCGACTTTGACCAGGTCCTTCGGAACCTCCTCTCCGGCACTACCTGCCTTTTCATAGACGGCTACGAGGCCTGCCTTGTCATCGACTGCAGGACCTACCCCGCCAGAAGCGTGGGGGAGCCGGAGAAGGACAAGTCACTGAGAGGCTCCAGGGACGGCTTTGTGGAGACCATTGTGTTCAACACAGCTCTCATCCGCCGCCGGATCAGGGATCCCCATCTGGTCATGCAGATGATGGAGATTGGGGACAGCTCAAGGACAGACGTGGCTCTGTGCTACATGTCGGACCGGGCCGATGAGGCTCTCCTTAAAAATGTGGAAAAAAGGCTCCAGTCCATCCACACCGGCGATCTGCGGATGAACCAGCAGAGCCTGGCGGAGGAGCTCTTCAAGAGAAAATGGTTCAACCCCTTTCCCAAATTCAAATTCACAGAGCGGCCGGACACGGCGGCGGCCTGCCTCCTGGAGGGGAAGGTGGTGATCCTGGTGGACAACTCCCCCTCCGCCATGATCCTGCCCACCTCCATCCTGGATATCATCGAGGAGGCCAACGACTATTATTTCCCCACCCTGACCCAGATTTACCTGAAATTTTCCAGAGGGCTCATCACCTTCCTGACCGTCTTCCTGACGCCGGTCTTTCTTCTCTTCATGCAGAACCTAAACTGGCTGCCGGAGGTTTTCCGCTTTGTGGCCATCCGGGACACGGTAAACATCCCTCTTGTGTTCCAGCTTCTCATGCTGGAGCTGGCCATTGACGGGCTGCGGCTGGCGGCCCTGAACACCCCCAGTATGCTGAGTACCCCCTTGAGCGTCATCGCCGGCATTGTCATGGGCGAATTCTCCGTCCAGTCCGGCTGGTTCAACTCGGAGGTCATGCTCTACATGGCCTTTGTGGCTGTGGCCAACTATACCCAGCCCAATTTTGAGCTGGGCTACGCGCTGAAGTTCATGAGGCTTTTGCTCCTCATCCTGACCGCCCTCTTCAACTGGGTGGGCTTTGCGGCGGGCTGCGTCATTGTCATCTGCAGCATCTGCTTTAACAAGACCCTCTCCGGCCGGAGCTACCTGAACATCAAACTAAACTGACCTGCAAAAACCAAACAGGCCCGGGACAGACTGAACTGCCCCGGGCCGCCGGCCTTTAATTGGTACTTCCAAAGCCTCCGTTGCGGATGCCCTCCGCCTCGTCGTCCACTGTGATACCGTACTCCACAAAGATCCCCTGCATAAAACCTGTGCCCGCAGGGATCTCCACTGTCTTCCCCTCGTTGGTGTCGTTGGTGAGCTTGGCAAAAATGTGCCCCTCATTGTCAGAGTAGTAGTAATCGCTGTCAATGATGCCCACCGTATTATTGAGCTGCAGGCGGTACTTGAAGCCAAGCCCGCTCCTGGGATAGCATTTGAGCACCCACTCCTCCTCCATCTTTGCCCGGACGCCGGTGGGGATCTTCACCGTCTCCCCCGGCCCGAGGGTAAAATCCGCGGGGGCGAAGAAATCATAACCGGCAGAGCCCTTTGTGGCCCTTCTCGGCAGACGGATACTCTCGTATATTTCCCGGAGCTTCTCCTTTGACACCTCGCCGAAGGTGTCTGTCCACCCCTCCTCAAACTGTGTAAAGCTTACCTTCTCAAATTTCGCAATCCTCTTAGCCATGTAATACAACCTCTCCTGTCTTTAATGTCTTCTGCACATCGATCACCTGCTGGTTGGCGCTTCCCTTCCAGTGCAGCGTGCTGTCCTTCTCATCCTCACGGAAGGGCCCGTCCACCAGCACGTCCACATACCGGATCACCTCCAGGTCCCGCACCTCGTCCCAAGTGCTGCCTGTGTAGAGCCAGATGGTCTTGTCCGGGAAATCACTCCTGATCCGTCGGGCCAGCTCCGTCACCCCCTGCATATTGGCAGGGTGGAGAGGATCGCCGCCGGAGAAGGTGATGCCGCTCACGTAGTCCTTCTCAAGCTCCTCATAGATCTCCTGCCGGGCCGCCTCGTCAAAGGGCAGTCCCCCTTCCGGATCCCAGGTCACCGGGTTGTGGCACCCGGGGCAGGCGTGGGCGCATCCTGCCACCCACAGGACCACCCGCAGGCCGTCTCCGTTGAGCATATCATCCTTTGTTATGTTGTGGTATCTCATGTCTTACATGCTCTTCCTTTCCGCGATCTCCGCCATCTTGGCCTCGTTGAGGCGGGTGTCCCCCTTGACCCTGGAGTAGGACAGATACCCGTTCATGCGGTCAATCTTTGTCAGATTTTTGCTGCCGCACACAGGGCACACATCCATGGACAGCTCCTCGTGTCCGCAGTCGTCACAGTAGGCCAGGGACAGGTTGACGCCCTCGTAGTAGCCCTTGGCCATGGCCCGGCGCACCAGGGAACGGATGGCTTCTTTATTATAGTTGACCGGATATTTGACATACTGGATCTTGCCGCCGTTGCTCAGATCCCAGAAGCGCCCCTCCAGATCCTGCTTCTGTATGGGGGTGATGTCCTCCGTCACATGGCAGTGGAAGCTGTTGCTGACGTACTCCCGGTCTGATACATTCTCTATGATACCATATTTTTTCCGGAACTGCTGCACCTGAACGCCGCATAAATTCTCCGCCGGCGTCCCGTAGATAGCGTAAAGCCGCCCGTCCTCCTTCTTGAACTCGTTCACTCTGTCGTTGATGTACTGTAGGGTCTCCAGGGCGAACTGACCATCCTCCACAAGAGATTTCTTGTTGTGGAGCTGCTGCAGCTCATTCAGGGCCGTGATGCCAAAGGAGGCAGTAGCGGACTTAAGAAGGGGCTTGATCTTGTCATAAAGTCCCAGATGGCCGCCGTAGAAGCCGCCCTCGCAGTAAGCCAGGGGGTTGGTGGAGGCCTTCATCTCTCCCAAGTAGTCGTAGGTGCGCAGGTGGAGCTGACGGATCAGGTTCAGGTAGTAGTCCAGCACCTCATGGAAATCTCTGCTCTCCTGCTTTGCCTTCGCGTAGATCATGGGGAGATGGAGGCTGATGGCTCCGATGTTAAATCTCCCCACAAATACCGGCTGGTCGTTTTCATCTGCCGGCTCCATGCCTCCCCGCTCATACCAGGGGGACAGGAAGGCCCGGCATCCCATGGGGCTTACGACCTTTCCATATTTTTTGTACATGCTGGCCACGTAGCCGTCCCCTGTCAGGCTGAGCCAGTCCGGGTACATGGTCCTGGAGGAGCAGTCGATGCCCGCCTCAAACACGTCCTCCATCACGCCGCCCGGTCCGTGGAGCTTCTCGTCGTAGAGGAAGACGATTTTGGGAAAGAGGACCGGCTTTTTGTGCCCTTCCTTCCCCTGTCCTTTTTTGCGCACCTCCAGCATTTTCATAGTCACAAGCTTGCCGTACCTGCTGGGGACCGTGCCGGCTGTCACCGTGATAAAGGGGTAGTCTCCCCGGCTGGAGGAGACGGAGTTGAACTTGTACTCCCAGCCCTGGAAGCCCTGCTCCATCTCCTTCTCCAGATCCGCCCAGGCCACCTTCTGAACCGTCTCCTCGTCCAGACCTAAATCCCGATACTTCTGGATCAGCCTTTTGTGGGATTTCTCCGCAAAGGGCTCCAGTATGTCGTCCACGCTGGGAACGGTGAAGCCGCCGTACTGCTGGCTGGCCGCGCTAAGGACAATGTCCCCGATGACGTCAAAGGCGGTGTCCAGCGTCTTGGGCTCATTGTACCACAGGTTTCCCATCTCAAAGCCCCCAGTGAGCACAGACTTCACGTCAAAAAGACAGCAATTCATCGTGTCCCTCCTGGCGGACATGTCGTGGATGTAGATGTAGCCGTCCCGGATGGCCTGGATCTCCTCCACAGTGAGGAAGAACTTCTTGTACAGCTCCTTGTTCAGCTCATTGAAGATGAGGCTCCTCTTGGTAGACACAAGGGCACTGTCCGTGTTGCTGTTCTCCTTGTCCCCGATGTACATGATGGACTGGCTCTTCTTGTAAACGTCGTCCAGCATCTGGACAAAATCCTGCTTGTAGTTCCGGTAATCCCGGTAGCTTTTCGCGACCACTGGGTTCACCTTCTCAAGAGCTCCCTCCACCACGTTGTGCATCTGGGCGATGGGAACCTCCGTGATGTCCAGGTCGTCCACCTTCTCCTCCACAAAGCGGCAGATGAACTTCAGCTCCTCGTCTGTAAACCTGATCAGCGCCCGGTACGCGGACTTGTTGACAGCCACAACTACCTTCTGCACATTGAATGTCTCCTTTGTGCCGTCCTTTTTCACTACCTTCACGTTGTCTCTTCTCATAATATGCCTCTCCTCGTATGTCTATATTTAGTGTTTTATTTTTATCTCACTCACTATATCCTGTGCAAAATGCATTATCTATATTACCATCCCCCCTCTGCCCGCGTCAATCAGAACCGCCCGAAAATATTTCACAAAAAAAGAGCCCCGCCGGGCTCTTATTTTTGTATACTTATATGAGACTCTTTTTCAGTTTCCACACTCAATACTGATCTCATTGAAGAGCTTCAAAATCTCATCCACGGAGACCTTCTCCTTCTCCTCCCTCTTTTTGTCCAGGACAATCCCTCCCTGGTGCATCATGAGGAGCCGGTCCCCGTACTCTATGGCGTACCGCAGATTGTGGGTGACCATGATGGTAGTCAGCTTTTTCTCCTTCACGATCCTGTCTGTCAGCTCCATGATCAGCTCCGCCGTCTTCGGGTCCAGAGCCGCCGTGTGCTCATCCAGGATCAGGAATTCAATGGGCGTCATGGTGGACATGAGAAGAGCCATGGCCTGGCGCTGCCCTCCCGAGAGGGATCCCACCATGATATCCAGCTTATCCTCAAGACCGAGGCCCAGCTGGGCGAGAAGCTCTCTGTAATAGGAAATCCGCCCCCTGTTGGTCCCCCTTCCGAAGCCGTAGACCTTGCCCTTGTTGTCCGCCAGGGACATATTTTCCAGAATGGTCATGGAGGGACAGGTACCCATGGCCGGGTTCTGGTAGACCCGCCCGATCCGGCGGTTCCGGCGGAATTCCTTCTCCTTCGTGATATCTGTTCCGTTGATGTAGATCCGCCCCGCCTCCACCGGGATGCTGCCGCAGATAATGTTCAGCATGGAGGTCTTCCCGGAGCCGTTGCTGCCCACCACAGAGACGAACTCCCCGTCCTCCACGGTCAGATCAAAATTCTGAAACAGGCACATCTCATTGACAGTGCCGGGGTTATAGTATTTATGAATTCCTTTGAGTTCCAGCATCTGTCTTCACCTTCTTTCTTCTCTCCATGCTGATGATCAAAATGACAAGGAACAGCACCGCCGTGATCAGCTTCATGGCCTGGGGCTGGAAATTGCGGATGGCCACAGCCACACAGGCCTTGTAGATCACGGAGCCGATGAGCACCGCCGTGGTGGCCTGCATGATGGTGATCCTCCTGAAAAGACTTGTGCCGATGATCACGCTGGCAAGGCCGATGACGATGGCGCCGGTTCCCATGGATATCTCAAATACTCTCTCCTCCTGGCAGAACGCGCTGCCCGCCAGGGACACAAGGCCGTTGGCGATGGCCAGGCCCACGATCTTCACATTCCCCTGGTCCTTGGCAAGGGAGGTGACCAGCACCGGATTGTCCCCCACGGCCCGCAGAAGATAGCCGGATTTTGTCTTTAAGTACAGATCCAGCAGCACCTTGGCGATGACCGTCAGGATGAAAATGATGATAAGGGTCGTGTAGCTTTTGAGAGCCTCCGGCACGATCCCGTCAAGCCACTCATTTTTAAAGATGCTCTCCTGGGAGAAGAGGGGCACGTTGGATGTGCCCGCTATATAGAGGTTGATGGTCCACAGGGCAGTCATCATGATGATACCTGACAGCAGGTCTCTCACCTTCCCCTTCACGTGGATCAAGCCCGTGCAGATCCCGGCCAGAGCCCCCGCGGCAAAGGATGCCAGCAGGCTCAGGTAGGGATTGACGCCGTTTGTGATGAGGAGGGCCGTCACCGCCCCACCCAGGGGAAAGCTGCCGTCCACCGTCAGATCCGGGAAATCCAGGATTTTGTATGTGATGTATACGCCCAGGGCCAGGATCCCGTAGATCAGCCCCTGCTCCAGTATTGTTACGATAAAGTCCATGAAAACTGCCTCACCTTCTGATTTACATTTTCTTCAGCTCAAAGCTGCCGGACGGATCACTCGGCAGATGAGTCTGAGATCTCGTCAAAGCTCTCCACCGCGCTCTGCGTCAGCTCATCCGGCACTGTGATGCCGAGATTTTCCGCCACCTTCATGTTTACATAGAAACCGGGCTCTGAGATGGTCTCATAAGGCATCTCGGGGGCCTGCGCCTCTCCCTTGAGGATCTTCGCGGCCATCTCGCCGGTCTGCTCCCCTAACGCCACATAGTCAAGTCCCTCCGCTGCCAGGCATCCGATCCGCACCTGCTCGATCTCGCTTCCGAATACCGGGATGCCCTTCTCATTTGCCTTCTCCAGGATCGTCGGAAGGGAAGCCACCACCGTATTGTCCGTCAGGTTGGTGATACAGTCCACCTTGCTGATCAGATCGTCAGCTGCCAGGGAAATGTCCGCCGTTGTGCTGATGCCGCTCTCCACGATCTCAAAACCGTAGTCGCCCGCCAGCTCTTTGTAGGTCTCAAGGGCAGAGATGGAGTTGGCCTCGCTGGTGGTGTACATGATGCCCACTTTCTCAGCGTCCGGAAGGATCTGGCGGATCATCTCCAGCTGCTCCTTGATGGGAAGCTCGTCAGAGGTCCCGGTCACATTGCCCACCGGATTGCCGTCCTCGTCCGCCAGCTCTGCCGCCACCGGATCGGTCACCGCCGTATAGACCACCGGGATGTCTGTATCCATAGCCGCGTTGTAGGCGCTCTGGGCAGTAGGTGTGGCGATGGCGCAGATCAGATCCACCTTGTCAGACACGAAGGCGTCTGAGATCTGGCTGGCCGTTCCCATGTCGGCCGCCGCGTTCTGGTACTCCACTGTCAGATTTTCTCCCTCGACAATGCCCTCGTTCTCCAATCCCTGGAGGAAGCCCTCCCTGCAGTTGTCCAGGGAGCCGTGCTCCGCGAACTGGGAAATACCGATGGTGTAGCTGTCCTCCCCTGACCCTGAGGAGTCGGAGGAGCCTGAGGAGCCTGAGCACCCTGCTGCCATCGCTGTTGTCATTGCCGCTGTCAATAATACTGCCATCACTTTTCTTTTCATCATTGTTCTGTTCTCCTTTACTCTTGTTCTTTTTTGCTGCTGTACAGGAGAGAAAATCCGTGGAGCGGGTATCCCGCTGTAAAAGTCTTTACTGCGCCGGTCTGTCCGGTGTAATAAAAAACCGTCCCAAACCCAAAGGCTTGAGACGGTAATAAAATCTACTTTATTATCGCGGTACCACTCAAATTGACAAATGTCCACTTTCTCATGTACTAACATACACTCCTGATTGATAACGGGTTCGGTTCCCGACAAGCCATACTCGCCATTTCCGGTTTTCAAGCCGCCCTCGAAAGTCCATTCAACTATCCGCTCCGTATGGCAATTCCACCGCCTGCCACTCTCTTTGACATCGCTGTGATAATCTACTCCTCTTTCTCATCGGTTTATGGATTATTTATTTCATGCTCATTACTTTACTCTGACAAAGCAGATTTGTCAAGAGATTTTTTTAATTTTATGAAAATATGCCGCTGTTCCGCATCAGTCGTCAATAACCGGCACCGGCTCGTCGGACCAGGCGTCCAGATCGTTTATGTACTTCTTCGTCTCCTTTGCGATCACATTGGACAGAAGGAGAACTGCGATCAGGTTGGGCACGGCCATCAGCGCGTTCAGGATGTCGGCAAGAGCCCACACAACGTCCAGAGCCACGATAGGCGCGATGGCTGCCACTACCACGTAGAGAATACGGTAGCCGATCAGCACCTTCCTGCCTGCGAAGTACTCAACTGCGCGCTCACCGTAGTAAGCCCAGCCAAGAACTGTGGAGTAGGCGAAGCAGATGATGCCCAGGGTCAGGATCACAGGTCCCAGGTAGGGGATCTGCTGGAAGGCCAGTGTTGTCAGAACGCCGCCGTCAGAGATCTCATCCGCATTGATGCTTGGGTTTTTCATAACAGTCGTCACGATCACGAGACCGGACATGAGACATACGACAACTGTATCCCAGAATGTACCTGTGGAGGATACAAGCGCCTGGCGCACCGGGTTTCTCGTCTGAGCCGCCGCTGCCGCGATCGGTGCGGAGCCCATACCGGACTCATTGGAGAAAAGACCTCTCGCAATACCAAATCTCATAGCTGCCATGATACCGGTTCCCACAAGTCCGCCTGCCGCCGCGCCGGGTGTGAAGGCCAGGGTGCAGATGGTCTTGATAGCCGGAATGATGAAATCATGGTTGATGCCAAGGATGATGAGACATCCAAGCACATAGAAGATGGCCATGAAGGGCACCAGCTTCTCACACACGTTGGCGATGGACTTGATGCCGCCGAAGATAACGATGGCTGTCAGCACTGCGATCACGATACCCACGATCCAGCCGGGAACTCCCACGTTCTCCTCCACAATGTTGGCAATGGCGTTCACCTGTGTGGCGCAGCCGATACCAAAGGAGGCAAAGCCTGCGAAAACGGCGAATATCATTCCCAGGATCTTGCCCAGGGGCTGCCATTTCAGTCCTCTGGAGAGGGCGTACATGGCGCCGCCCTGCATACGGCCGTCCTTTGTCTTCACGCGGTATTTCACAGCGATCAGTGACTCGGAGTACTTTGTGGCAATTCCGAACACGCCGGAGAGCCAGCACCAGAGCACGGCTCCGGGGCCTCCCAGGGCGATAGCCGTTCCCACACCTACGATATTACCGGTTCCGATAGTCGCCGCCAGGGCGGTGGTCAGAGCGCCAAAGTTGGACACCTCCCCTTCCGCGTCCGGATCCTTGGTGACTGAAAGCTTGATACCCTTGCTGATAGATTTCCACTGGATAAATCCTGTGCGGAATGTGAGGAAAATGTGTGTTCCAAAGAGCAGGATGATCAGCCACCAGCCCCAGATCACGTCGTCGATCGCATAGATTGCATTACTGATTGTTTCTAACATAAAATGCCCCCTTTTCCTTTCTTCTCTGCGATTTTCCTTTAGTAAACAGTAGCATAACAATACACAAAGAACCTTGCTCCTCTTCATGTTCGTTTATAACAGTCTATCAGAATTTTCTGATAATTGCAAGACCTGTTATAAATATAACACATAAATCAAAACACTTATAGGAGTAATATATATTCTTCTGGTCATATACATCCTGTTTAACTAAAAAAGGGCATGGGCAAAGACTTTTTTAGACATCTTTGCCCAAACCCTTTTATGCATGGGTGAATTATACGCCGGAAAGCAGAGCTCTGTCAAGAGACAAGCCCAAACAATTTTCAGACTTTGGTCACATTTCCTACACATTCTCACTCTAAAATGGGGAAGAAAATCGTAATCTAAAGGAGGTATCGCTTTGATCGAAGTCAGAAATCTGGTGAAGTACTACGGCTCGCATATGGCTGTAGACCATCTGAATTTCACCATCCAGAAAGGACAGATCTACGGATTTCTGGGGCCAAACGGCGCCGGAAAATCCACCACTATGAACATTATGACGGGCTATCTGGGGGCCACGGAGGGGCAGGTGCTCATCAACGGACATGATATCCTCACAGAGCCCTACAAGGCAAAGCGGGATATCGGCTATCTGCCGGAGCAGCCGCCTCTCTACGTGGATATGACCGTTCTGGAGTACCTGAAATTTGTAGCTACCCTGAAGCTTATCGACAAAAGCATAAAAAGCGCCCAGCTGGACCAGGTCATCAGTCTGGTCCGCCTTGGTCCTGTCAAAAACAGACTCATCAAAAACCTCTCCAAGGGCTACCGGCAGAGAGTGGGACTGGCAGGCGCTCTCATCGGCTTTCCGGAGATCATCATCCTGGATGAGCCCACCGTTGGCCTGGATCCCCAGCAGATCATCGAGATCCGCCAGCTTATCCGGAATCTGTCCAAGGAGCACACGGTCATCTTGAGCTCCCATATCCTGTCCGAGGTGCGGGAGGTCTGCGACCACATCATGATCATCTACCAGGGAAAGCTGGTGGCCAGCGACACGCCGGAAAATCTGGAGCAGAAGATGCAGGGAAACGAGACCATAGAGCTCCTCGTCAAGGGAAGTCCGGAGGAGACAGAGGCTGTCATCCGCTCTCTTCCCTCCCTCCTCTCCTCAGAGGTGGAACAGTCTGAGGAGGCGGGCTGCACAAAGGCTCTTCTCACAGTGAAGGGCCGCGCCGATATCCGGGAGGATATTTTCTGGGCGTTCAGCCGGAATAAGCTTCCCCTGCTGCGCCTGGCCAACACACGGACCACACTGGAGGACATTTTCCTGGAGCTCACCTCTGAGAGTAAAGAACATATGACAGATGAGGGAAAGGAGGCTCTGAAAGATGAGAGCAATTTATAAAAGAGAGCTGGACTCCTATTTCCACTCTATGATCGGTTACGTGTTTATCGCCTTTTTCCTGGCCTTTACGGGAGTGTATTTTATGGCCTACAACCTGAATTACGGGTATCCCATTTTTTCCTACGTGCTCAGCTCCCTGGTGTTTATCCTGCTGATCGCCATCCCGGTGCTCACCATGAAGAGCTTCTCCGAGGACAGAAAGAGCAGGACCGATCAGCTGCTTCTGACGGCTCCGGTCTCACTGGGACAGATTGTCATGGGAAAATATCTGGCCATGGTGACAGTCTACCTCATCCCGAACCTGGTATTCTGTCTCTATCCCCTTGTGATCAAGCTGCAGGGAAACGCCTATCTGCTGACAGACTACTGCGGCATACTGGTGTTCTTCCTGATGGGGTGCGTCTACATATCCATCGGCATGTTCCTCTCTTCTCTCACTGAGAGCCAGATCATCGCCGCCATCTCATCCTTCGGCGTGCTCCTGATCCTCTACCTGTGGGACGGGATTTTGGGCTTTCTGCCCTCCTCTGCCCTGCTGAACCTTGTTATCCTGCTGGTGCTCCTCACCCTTGTCAGCGTTCTTGTCTGGCATATAACGGGGAACCCTGTCATGGCCGGCATCCTGGAGGTCGTTTTCCTTGCCGCCGGCATCATCGTCTACGCGGTAAATTCCAGCGTGTACGAGAGCCTGCTGTCAGACGTGCTGGGGCGGCTGGACCTGACGGCTCCTCTGACGGACGTGGTGTCCAGCAGCCTGCTGGATACGGGCAGTATCATCTTATACCTTTCTGTCATCGGACTGTTCATCTTCCTGACTATGCAGTCTATACAGAAAAGGCGCTGGAGTTAGGAGGGACATAGGCATGACAGATAAGATCAGAAATTCATTTAAAAGCATCGCATCAAAGCAGGGAAGCTACAGCGTTGGCCTGACAGCCCTTGTCATCGCCATCGTGGTGGTCATCAACCTCATTGTGGGACAGCTTCCCAGCCAGATCCAGCAGATCGACATCAGCACAAACAACATATACGAGATTACAGACACGAGCCGGGAGCTGCTGGACGGCCTGGACAAGGACGTCACCTTTACTGTGCTGGCCGACAAGAGCAGCACAGACGAGCGCATCAGGAATTTTATCGACAGATACAGCGCCCTCTCCAGCCACATCACTGTGGAGTGGATCGATCCGGTGCTGCACCCCGCGGCCCTCTCCACCTATGAGGCGGACTCAGACACCATCGTGGTCTCCTGTGCTGACACAGGCCGCAGCACCACCGTGGCCTTCACCGACATCATCACCTACGATCAGATGTCCTACTACACCACCGGAAGCGCCACAGAGTCGGAGTTTGACGGGGAGGGACAGCTCTCCAGCGCCGTCAACTACGTGACAACAGACGTGACGAAGAAGGTGTACTACACCTCCGGCCACGGGGAGAGCTCCCTGTCCTCCTCCATCACGGACCTGATGAGCAAGTCCTCCCTCACCCTGACCGAGCTGAACCTGATGATGGCCTCCTCCATCCCGGAGGACTGCGACCTTCTCCTCATGGACGCGCCGGTCAATGACCTGTCAGAGGATGAGATCACCATGCTCAGCGACTATATGGAGGGCGGCGGCCATCTCTTTGTCATCCTGGGCAGCGATGTCAGCGAGACGCCCGCCCTGGCCTCCTTCCTGGAGACCTACGGGCTCACCTCAGCCGGCGGCTACATTGCGGACACCCAGAGGAGCTACCAGGGGAACTACTACTACATCTTCCCGGAGCTCTCCGTGTGCGGCGACATGGCAAATGAGCTCCAGTCAAAGATGGTTCTTCTCATCAACGCCAATGGGCTGGTAGAGGGGACTCCGGCGCGGGATACCATCACCCTGACCCCCTTCATGACCACCTCCTCCAGCGGCTACGCGGTGACAGAGGATGGCCAGTCCACCCAGGGAACCTACGTGCTGGGAGCCACAGCCACGGAGAACGACAGCCGGCTCACGGTCATCAGCTCAGAGTCCATGATCGACGAGACCATCACGAGCCAGTTTACGAACATCGAGAACCTGACTCTGTTCATGAACGCGGTGACTGCAAACTTTGACGACATTGAGAACCTGTCCATTGAGCCCAAGAGCCTGCAGATCGAGTACAACACCATGCAGTACACAGGGCTCATCGGCCTGGCGGCCATCATCGGCATCCCCGTCATCTTCCTGCTGTACGGCCTGCGCCAGTGGATGAAACGTCGGAAAGCGTAAGGAGGGATATTGGATATGGATATAAAAAAACACCGCACACTGTTTTTGCTTGGAGGTATTTTCATCGTGCTTGTCCTGATCTACCTGGCTCTCTCCTCCCACCAGCGGGGCGCAGACGAATCGGACGCCGGGGAGGGCTCCCAGATCCAGGTCTGCGACCTGGGGGATCTGTCCTCCTTCCAGTTCACGGACCAGTCCACCGGCACAGGCATGAGCTTTGTGAAGGAGGACGGCACCTGGTACGTGGCTGATGACCGGGATATTCCTCTGGCCCAGACCTACATCGACGCCATGGAAAACACCTACGCGTCTCTGACTGCCACCAGACAGATCGACGACCCGGACTCCCTGTCTGACTACGGCCTTGAGAGCCCGTCCTACACAGTCCAGGCCACAGATACAGAAGGGAACACCACCACCTTTTCCATCGGGGACGCGGCAAAGGAGGACTACTATCTGACTGTGGACGGCGCCCAGTCGCCTGTGTACACAGTCAGCAGCTCGGCTGTATCCGTCCTCCAGTACGACATGGACACTCTGGTGAAAAAGGACACCATGCCCTCCATCGGAAGCGGCAACCTTCTGACAGCGGAGATCACGGAGAACGGGCAGACCACCACCTACTCCTCTGACGACGAGGAGCAGAGCGACACCATCTCCACTATCGCCGGCGGATACGGGGCCATGGCCCTCACCGACCTGGCCAGCTATCACGCCACCGCGGAGGAGCTGACTTCCTTCGGTCTGGACGAGGCGTCCCGGACCACGGTGAAGCTGACCTACCAGGAGTCCTCCGGCAGCTCCGACTCTGACTCTGGCGACGACTCCGGGGACAGCGACAGCCTGACCTACACCCTCTACCTGGGCAGCGACTCGGGAGACGGCACCAGGTACGTGCAGGTACAGGACTCTGACCTGGTGTACCTGGTGAGCAGCGATGTGCTGAACAACCTGCTTGGCACAGGGAACAGCACAGAGGAGTAATTTCTCACCCGCCGCGGGCTGAAGCCACAAATTCCAACATTTTGCATTTGCAAAGAGCGGGCCGTATCCGGGAGCTTTTCCCGGGCGCGGCCCGCTCTTTTTTGCTGTCTTTTGTTCCTGCCTGTTTTCTATTTTTTCAGGATGAGGGCCACAAAGACCAGGTCCTCTGTCCCTGTGTTCTTCACCCCATGGCCGTCCCCGTCCTTGCAGAAGGTCACGTCTCCCGCCTCGATGGGAACCGCCTTGCCGTTGTCATCGTACATGCCGCTGCCGCTGATCACGTAGTAGGTCTCTGTCTCCCCGTGGTGCTCGTGGTGGCCCAGCTCACAGCCCGGCTTTATGGTCACGCGGCTGAACATCTTGCAGTGCTCTCCCAGCTCCTCCCCTGTGATGAGAGCCTCCTTCATGATAAATCCCGCGCCGCCGTTGACGTGCTCTACTTTGACAGTCTCTCTCTCTGATGCTTTTGTCATAGTGACATTCCTCCTTTGATCTGATCTGCCACTATTTTATCACACTGTCTCACTCATTGACAATCTTATAATATTCTCTGGCCGTGACGGCAAAGACAGCCACATAGAAGAGGGCGAACACCAGCACCGTGGCCGCCGTGCAGGCCAGGAACAGGGGCGTGTTGACAAGGCCCAGCATGGCCAACAGCTTGTCGATGACATTGAAGGCCACCGCAATGTGAACCACAGCCATCACAAGGGGCAGGAAGAACACCATCAGCACCTGGCTGCGTATGGAACGCCTGACCTCCCGTTTTCCCATGCCCACCTTCTGCATGATCTGGTACCGCTCCCTGTCGTCGTAGCCCTCGGAAATCTGCTTGTAGTAGATGATGAGCACTGTGGCCACCAGGAACATGATGCCCAGGTAGAGACCGATGAAGAAGAGGCTTCCGTACAGGGCAAAGAAATTTTCCCGGCTCAGCTCCCTGTTCTCGCACACCGCCCCGGGCACCTCCTGTCCGATCCGGTCCGCAATGCTCTGCACCGCCGCCAGGCAGTCATCCTGGCTTCCGCCCATGTCAAAGTAGGTGGAGTACTGGAGAGCGCCGTTCACCACGCCCATGTCCAGTATGGACTGTTCATCCGGCATGATCAGATACCAGCCGGTGACCACCCGGGCCACGCTCTTGTCCTCCAGCCGGAAATCCTTCAGCTCCTTCACCACCTTCAGCTCTTTTCCGTTGACTGTGATGGTGTCCCGGCCGTAGCTGCCCTCGTCGGTGACGAAGAGGATGACCTCGTCCGGGGCGAGCTCCGTGGGGTCTCCCTGGACCTTCTGGTAGTCCTCCAGAGGGATAAAATACATCTCCTGTATATCCTCCACCGTGTAGTCCACAGTCTGGCTGTTGGTAAAGGCTGTGTCGCTCTGCCGGAGCACGGCGGTGGCGCCGTACCTGTAGGACATGCCGTCCTCCTTCTCCACATGGCGGGCAGAGAGCTCCTCCTCCACGATCCGGTCTATGGACGAAATGGTCGCCGGATCGGAGGCGTCCGCCGTGGTGATGCAGTAATCGTAGGGGAACCGCTGGTCCAGTATGTCCTCCATCCCCGCGTAAAGGCTCACCGTGCTGGAGATGAGCACCAGCACGATGGTGCTCAGGATGCAGATATTGGCAAGCCCCGCCGCGTTCTGCTTCATCCGGTAGATCATGCCCGACACCGCTGTGAAATGATTTGCCTTGTAGTAGAAATTTTTCTTTTTCCTGAGCGCCTTCAGGACAGCGATGCTGCCCGCGATGAAGAGACAGTAGGTGCCTATGATAACAAGGACGACTGCCACGATAAAGGTGTCGATGGCGTCAATGGGCCGCTCCGTAGTGATCGCCAGATAGTATCCCACTCCCATTGCCAGCACGCCGACAAGAGCAAGGAGCCACTTGGTCCTGGGCTCCCTCTCCCCCACATTGCCGCCCCGCAGGAGTTCCACCGGATTGGCCAGCTTTACCTGAAAAAGGTTGTAGAGCCATGTCAGGAAAAAGATAAAGGTAAAGAGGACCGCCGTGTAGAGGATGGAGGGCAGGGAGATATGGAAGCGTATGCCCACATCATACTGCAGGATGCGCAGGAGGAGAAGATGCATCAGCTTCCCGAAGACCATGCCTCCCAGTATCCCCAGCACCAGGCTGACAGCCCATATGATCAGCGTCTCTACGGTAAGCATCCTGCCGATGTGTCCCTTCCCCATGCCCAGGATATTGTAGACCGCGATCTCCTTCTTCCTCCTCCTGATGAGAAAGCTGTTTGTGTAAAACAGGAAGATGAGGGAAAAAAGGGTCATCACCGGTATGGTGAGGAAGAGGACTGTGGTCACATTCCTGTTTCCGATGCTGTCATTCCTGGCCAGAGTATCCATCATGTAGTACATCATGACCGTGAGCACGGCCGTCAGCATGAAGGGAACATAGGTCTTCCCGTTGTTCTTTATATTGGTAACCGCCAGCTTTGCGTAGATCCTGCTGCTCACCTCTTCTCACCTCCCGTAGCCAGAACGGTCAGTGTGTCCGAAATCTTCTGGTAGAGCTGCTCGTTTGTCAGGCTGCCTCTGTAGAGCTGGTGGAACACTTCCCCGTCCTTGATGAACAGGACCCGCCCCGCCGTGCTGGCCGCTTTCACACTGTGGGTCACCATGAGGATAGTCTGGCCGTCTCTGTTGATCTGCATGAACATTCCCAGCAGCTCGTCTGCAGACCGGGAATCCAGGGCGCCCGTGGGCTCATCTGCCAGGATAAGCTGGGGCTTTGTGATGAGTGCTCTTGCCACCGCGGCCCTCTGCTTCTGTCCTCCCGACACCTCGTAGGGAAATTTGCCAAGGATTTCCCGGATACCCAGCTTTTGCGCTATGGGCTGGAGGCGGCGGTCCATCTCCTCATACTTCTTTCCCGACAGGACCAGGGGCAGGAAAATGTTGTCCCTCAGGGAAAAGGTATCCAGCAGATTGAAGTCCTGAAAGACAAAACCCAGGTTCTGCCTGCGGAAGGCCGCCATCTCCTTTTCCTTCACCTTTCCGATATCATTTCCCTTCAGATAGACTCTCCCGGCGGTCGGCTGGTCCAGCGCCGCCAGGATGTTGAGGAGGGTGGTCTTGCCTGAGCCGGACTCACCCATGATCGCCACATACTCGCCGGGTTCAACAGAGAAGCTCACATTTCGCAGCGCCTCCACCTGGCTGCCGCCAAACCGGGTCGTATATATTTTCTTTACATTTTTCACTTCCAGTAATGCCATGAAAATAACCTGCCTTTCTCTTCGTATGTTCTGTAGACATTATACCGAAGGAAAGGCAGGCTATCCATTTTTTCATATTACATTTCCGGGTCTGTACCTTACATTTTTGTCACACAGCGGCTGTCTCCCTAAAGCCGGCTCACTCCCTCCAGAGCCACCACTGTCTCCATGATGAGGAAGAGGAGCATCCAGAAAGTGGTGAAAGCCCACAGCCAGTACCTCCTGGGCGGGCGGTTCCGCCGCCACCAGGAGACGATCTTCTCTCTCTCCTTCACAAGGATGACGCAGGCCGCCAGGAAGAAAAATCCCGGCACGCCGTACTCCAGCACCGCCCCGGCCGTCTTCGGGAGAGCCCCCGCCAGCCGCCCCAGGAGGTCGCTGAACACCAGATTGTTGAGAACATGGATCAGGATGGACCACCCTATGGAGTACTCCACCGCCACATATCCGAAGACTAGCCCCGCTCCCACCGCGAAGGTGCCCTGCAGGAAATTCCCGTGCATGGCGCCAAAGAGGACAGCGGACAGGACGATTGCAAACCCTTTGCCCCCTCCCAGCAGCCTTCTCAATACAAATCCCCTGAATACAAGCTCCTCCGCCACAGGCCCTATCAGGGAGGCGTAGAGGAACATGGGCAGGTCGCCGCTCACTGCCGATGCACTCTCAGCCGCGTTCTTAAGAGTCAGTCCAAAGGGATTGAGGACCAGTTCTGCCAGGAGAGCTGCCACAGTAAAGATTGTCTGGCAGGCCATAAAAACGCAAAATATCCGGATAAAATTTCCGGCCTCCATCTTTCGGCTGCTCCGGAATGCCTCCCTCACAAGACCTGTCCTGCGGCTGGCTATGGCCAGGAAGAGAAGTCCTCCGCACACGCCCGCGATGCTCAGTATCCCCAGGAAAGAGCCCATGTTCTGCCCAAAGGCCCCCACCGCCCGGTCTGCCGCCTGCTCTGACCCGGCTCCGGCCATGATGGCGATGGTCCTGATAGCGACAGCTCCGAACATGACGGCTACCATGATCAGATTGTAGAAAAAAATATAGCCCGCTGTGCGGTTTGTCATTTTCCGTACCTGTTTTTTCATCTCTCTTTGTTACCTCCTTGTACCCCTACTATAGCCCCCAGACAAAAAGAGCACACATCCTCTGTTGCGAATGGTGCTCTTTTTGTTGTGAAAGGTGTAAAGGAGCTGCGGGCCCGTCAGTCCCTCTGTCAGTCCTTCTGTCCTTTTATCTTTCTCATATGCTCCTTGATCTGCCTCTCATATCCCATGTCCCCGGGCTCATAGAACCGGGTGCCCTGTATCTCGTCAGGCAGGTACTGCTGCTCCACATAATGGTCCGGGTAATCGTGGGCGTACTTGTAGCCTGTGCCGCGGCCCAGGTCCTTCGCCCCCCTGTAGTGGGCGTCCTGAAGATGCGCAGGCACGGTGGTCTTGCAGCGCCCCACATTCTCCATGGCGGCAAAAATGGCGTTCACCGCCGAGTTGCTCTTGGGGGCCGTGGCCACGTAGAGCGCTGCCTGGGACAGGATGATCTGGGCCTCCGGCATCCCCACCCGCTCCACCGCCTGGGCGGCGGAGACCGCCACGGTGAGAGCCATAGGGTCCGCGTTTCCCACATCCTCCGAAGCGCATATCATGATCCTGCGGGCGATAAACTTGATATCCTCCCCCGCGTAGAGCATTTTGGCCAGATAGTACACGGCCGCATCCGGGTCCGACCCTCTCATGCTCTTGATAAAGGCGGAGATGGTGTCGTAGTGATTGTCCCCGGTCTTGTCGTAGCGGACCACCCGCTTCTGGATGCACTCGGAGGCCACCTCCAGAGTCAGGTGGATCTTTCCGTCAGCGGACCGCTCTGTGGTCAGCACGCCCAGCTCCACCGCGTTCAGGGCGTTCCTTGCGTCCCCGCCCGCCACGTCCGCCAGGAATTCCAGAGCGTCCTCATCGATCACCGCGTCATAGCTGCCCATCCCCTTCTCTTTGTCGTAGACCGCCCGGTTGATGAGGGTCTTCACATCCTCCTTGCTCAGGGGATAGAGTTCAAAGATGCTGGACCTGGAGATGAGAGCCCCGTTTACCTCGAAATAGGGGTTCTCCGTGGTGGCCCCGATGAGGGTGATGGTTCCGTCCTCCACAAAAGGAAGGAGATAGTCCTGCTGCCCCTTGTTGAACCTGTGTATCTCATCCACAAAGAGGATGGTCCGGCGGCCGTACATTCCGCGGCGCTCCTTCGCCTGGCGGACCACCTCCTCCATGTCTTTCTTTCCCGCCACTGTGGCGTTGATCTGGGTGAACTCCGCCTTCGTGGTGTGGGCGATGACCTTGGCAAGGGTAGTCTTCCCGGTTCCCGGCGGGCCGTAGAAAATGAGGGAGCCCAGCTTGTCCGCCTTGATGGCCCGGTAGAGGAGCTTGTCCTTCCCGATGATGTGCTGCTGGCCCACCACCTCCTCCAGCGTCTCCGGCCGCAGCCTGGAGGCCAGGGGAGACTCCCTGTCCATATTCTGTTCTCTTGCGTACTCAAATAGATCCATATCTGTTCTGCCACCTTTCCAGCCTAAAGTCCTGCTATATCCCGCACCACTTCCCCCGCGATGAGAAGGCCTGCCACAGGGGGCGTAAAGGAGATGCTTCCCGGCAGGCTCCTCCTTTGTCCCTTGTCCTCCCCCGTGTCCCGTCCTGATACGTCCACAGGCTTTTCTTTGGAGTAGAGCACCTTCACATGCTCGATCCCCCGCTTTTTCAACTCTTTTCGCATCACCTTACAGAGGGGGCACACGGAGGTCCGGCTAAGATCCTCTATCTCGAAGAGCTCCGGGTGGAGCTTATTGCCTGTCCCCATGCAGCTGATGACGGGGATCCGCTCCCTGTCCGCCCTCTCGATCACCGCCAGCTTTGCCGTCACCGTGTCAATGGCGTCCACGATGTAGTCCGGCCTCTCCGCAAAAAGCGGGTCTGTATTGTCCGCCAGGACAAAGGTCTCAAAGGTCTGTACCTCCGTCTCAGGGCAGATATCCTGTATCCGCTCCCGCATCACCTCCGTCTTGTACCGGCCCACCGTGCTGTGGTAGGCGATGGACTGGCGGTTGATGTTGGTCATGGACACCCTGTCATTGTCCACCAGGATGAGGCGCCCCACCCCGGCCCTTGCCAGAGCCTCGATGCAGTGGGAGCCCACGCCTCCCACCCCCAGCACCATGACCGAGGAGCTTCGTATTTTCTGCAGCTTCTCCTCCCCTATGAGGAGCGCTGTCCTTGCAAATTCATCTGCTGTATATTCCTGTTCTCTGAATTCTGTCATCTTTTTTGCCTTTTCTTTCTACTTTTTCAGCGCCTCTTTCACTTAAGCGCCTCTTTCTATACCGCTTCCGCCCGAGACTGCGCCTTGCGGCGGCACATTCCCTCACGGCAGCATCAGCTCATCCGCCGTCACAAACGCGAAGCCTTCCGCCTGGAGGATATCCACAATGCGCAGCGCAGCCTCCACGGAGGACGCATAGCAGTCGTGCAATAAAATGATATCACCATCTTCCGCCTCCGTCACTACCTTTTCTACGATCTGATCCGCATTTTCCGTGGTCCAGTCCAGCGGGTCCACCGTCCACAGCACCGGCAGCACCTGAAGCTCCTCCTCCAGCTTCTCATCCCAGACGCCAAAAGGGGGGCGCACGTATTCTGTATGCTTTCCTGTGATAAGGTAGATGACTTTGTCTGTGTCCCCGATCTCCCGGCTCAGATGCTCCTCATCCTCCAAATCCAGCTGAACATGGTGATAGGTGTGGTTTCCGATGAGATGCCCCTCCCGGTCCATCCGCTCCACAATTTCCGGGTACTGCACCGCGTACATGCCAATGAGAAAAAAGGTGGCCTGCACATTCCGCTCCTTCAGCCCGTCCAGCAGCTCTGGCGTCCAGCTGGGGCTGGGTCCGTCGTCAAAGGTGAGGGCCACCCGCCGGGCCTTTTCTTCCTCCACAGCCTCCTGCCTCTTTGTTCCGCTGTCCGCCCCGGTCTCCGCGGTCACACCGCCTGCCCTGATCTGTCTGGCCAGCGTCTCTGCTTCCGCGGTCTCGCCGGCCGTACCGGCCCACTCCGTGAAAGAACAGGACAAAGCCGGCAGCAGCAGGGCGCAGGCATACAAGAGGAACACGGCCCTCTTTCCTGAAAGCTTCATCTTCCCTCTCCATCTGGCATTTTCTTCATATATATGAAGAAAATCTCCGGGACATTCAGCGGACGGGCCTTTTACATTCAGCTCTCTGACGGCAGGTGGAGAAGGATCGCCAGGCGGTAAATCCGTTCCCCCTGCCCGTCATCCGCCGCCGATTCCAGATCATTTGGCGCCGGCTCCAGGATATCCCGCCGAAGCGAGCCCTGGTATTTCCTGGCCGCCCACTCCATATTGAGAAGCCCGAAGCCGTGGGAGTCTCGGTCTTTCTTTTCCGTATAGCCCCTGGGCGTATCCGCCCGGGCATTACCCGCCGGATTTTCAAACACAAGGCTGAGCATCTGCCCCTGCTGCCGGATGCGCACCTGAACCCACCCGCCGCCAGGCTGGGCCTCCAGGGCGTTGTCCAGGGCATTGGCAAAGAGCGCGCAGATATCCGCGGCGTCCACAGGAAGAGGAGAAGGCAGGCGGCCGTCCAGCCGTATCTCTATGCCCCGCCTGGCCGCCAGCATATTTTTCTCGTTTAAAATAGCATCCCCAATGTCGTTTCCACAGTGAAGGGGGGTGTCCGTCAGCTCCAGGCGTCCCTCCAGCTCCCCGATATAGTCGGAGAGGCCGCTGTAATTCCCCCTGGCAGCCAGCTCCCTGATGCAGAGCAGGTGGTTGCGGATATCGTGGCGGAACATACGGAGCTTTGTGTCGCTCTCCCTGCGCGCCTCGAAATGCTCCAGCTCCGCCCGCAGATAGGACCTGTTCAGGTCTGCCATATACTGATAATAGGATCGCCTGTTTCCCTGCTGTACAAGCGCGGTCACAGACACCTCCAGGAGCACTGCCGCCACGCTGGCAAGAAGGGTGAACCCCCTGGCCGCCTCCCCTGAGACGGGCAGCTCCTCTCCCCCTGCAATCATCGCTCCTATGGCGAGGAGGAAAAGGCCTGTTCCGTGGAGGAGGTTCCTCTCCCATCTGCTCAGTCTTCTGTAAGATGTCTCAGCCCGGAAGCGGCGCCGGGCTTCCCTGCTTTCCCATAAGATTAGGGGCAGCAGCACCCAGAAGAGGAGGTCGAAAAGCAGTTCCCACTTTCCCATGTCTCTGACTCTGACCCCGGTCAGCACGTAAGGGATCCCGAAAAGAAGGGAGACCGGCGCGATGAGAAATCCCGTCACCGGGAGGAATAGAAAGAACCCCCTGGCCCTGTGCCTGTCCCTCACCGCCGATGTGTAGCCCCCGAAGACAGCGAGGGGCCAGAAGACCGCCAGGTCCCCGTCTGTCCCCACTGTCAGGAAGAGCGCTGTCTGGCCGAAAAGGAAAATGCCCCAGAAGAGAGCCCATTTTCTCCTGGTGTCAAAGACCGGCTCCAGATAAATATAGCGGGAAATCAGGATGAGAACTATGAGGATCTCCGCCGCTCCCGCCAGGCTGTATAAGATTTTTCCTGTTTCTGCCGCCATCTTCCTACTCCTTTTCAGATATATACCGGGAGAGAGCCTGGACAAAAGCAGCCCGCTTCCCCCGGCTCACCGGCAGCCGGGTCCCATCTGACAGGGTCACCTCCCGCCCGTCAAAGGCGGACACATGCCGTAGTCCCACCAGGTAGCTCCTGTGGATCTGGAAAAAATCCAGGGGCGGCAGTCCTTCCGCCTGCTCCTTAAGCTTCTTCCGGAGCAGGCAGTGTCTCCCGCCTGTCATGTACAGGGTGAGATACACGTTCTCACTTCGGAAATACAGGATTTCTCCAAGAGGGATAAAAAGCTCTCTCCCGTCCGCCTTCACCTGTATCCTCCTGTTCCGCCTTTCCCTCTCCTCCACAGCCCGCAGCGCCCCAAAGAGGGACGATTCCTCCACTGGCTTGGCAAGAAAACGGAAGGCCTCCACCTCGTACCCTTTCATGGCGTACTCTGTGTGGCTGGTGAGGAGGATGACAGGGATGGCGTCATTTACGTCTCTCACCGCCCGGGCCGCCTCCAGCCCGCCCATCCCCGGCATCTCGATATCCAGGAAGACCAGGGACCAGCAGAAGGGCTCTCTCTCCACAGCCCGCACAAGGGCCTCCCCGGAGGAAAAGGCGTCGATCCGCAGGTCCAGGCTGCGGTAGTATCTCTCCAGCTTCTCCCGGAGCATCTCCAGGAAAAGAGGCTCGTCGTCACATACTGCTATCCGCATCTTTTTCCTCCCTCATATCCTGAAGCAATTCTCCGGTATCCGGAAGCGCTTTCCCCTTATCCAGGACCACTTCCCCGCTGTGGATGGCCCGCAGCTGGTCCCCCATGATATCCTTCATCACGTCAAAGGCCCTCTGTCCTGTGCAGTGGCCTGTGAAGCAGAGAATACCCGTCTTCTTCAGGAGCCGGGCCGTCTCCCTTATATGTTCCAGGTCCGCCTCCTCATACCTGTCCTTCTTCATGTGGAAACCGCTGACCAGCACATCCGGCCAGTCTCCAAAAATCTCCCGGTATCTGTCCAGTATGTTCAGCACCCCGTTGTGGGCGCAGCCCGAGAGCAGCACGTGAAAATCTCCCTCACTTACCACAAGACACTGTTCATGGCAAAAATCGTCCTGGACATACTCCGCCCCGGCCTTCCGCTTCAGCGCCCGGTTGCCCTCCGGCCACATCCTGTGTCCCTCTATGCCGGAAAAGAGGAACAGCTCCCGGTCAATCCGGTGGTCTCCCTGGAGGAGCACGCACTGGGGCAGCCCCAGGATGCAGGGCTCCAGCCCGATGTACTTTTCACCCTCCGGCTTCAGGTGGTAAAAGCTCCCTCCCGCGCTTTGCTGCATATAAATCCTTGTCCCCGGATATTTCTTTGCGAAAGCGGGGATCCCGCCGCCGTGGTCATAGTGGCCGTGACTTAAGATCACCGCGTCCACCCCTCCCAGGTCAATTCCCAGAAGGTCGGCATTTGCAAGAAATCCATCACTTGCCCCTGTGTCCATGAGCACCTTATGTCTCTCCGTCTCTATGTAAAAGCTCAGTCCGTGCTCACAGCGGCAGCCGGGCTGGCCTTCTGTGTTCTCTATCAGGTTTACGATCCTCATCTGTCCTCTTCCTTTTATATATCTGTTTTCCTGCCCTTGTCCGGGCTTGACTCAGCGGGGAAGACACAGCCGTATCCCCTTCGCCGCTCCGCCGCGTCTGTTGGATGGAAGGATGATATCCGCCTTCTCCCTCAGCTCCGGCACGGCGTTCCCCATGGCCATCTTAAGGCCTGCCGCCCGGAACATGGGCAGGTCGTTCTCCCCGTCGCCTATGCAGGCCGTCTCTTCTTTCTTTATCCCCAGCCTTTCCGCCAGGGCGGCCAAAGCCATCCCCTTGGACGTCTTCTCGGAGAACACCTCCACGTATATGGACGTGCTGGCCCAGGTCAGGCCCCGGGTCCTCTTAAGCAGCTTTTCAAGCCGTTCCCGCACGCCGGGACGCAGAAAATAAAACTGGATCTCCTCCACCCCGTACCTGGATCTTGCAAGGGTCCTCTCCATGCTCTTTACACGGTACACGCCCCTGGCGTCCTTCCCGTATATCAGCCTGCCCAGAAGGACAAGAAGCCGCCCCTGTATCAGGTATTCATGGTGGAGGTGGGCCGTGATGCCGGCTCCTGTCCTCCGGCAGTCCCGGAGAAGTCCCAGGGCCATCTCCTTTGGGATCATAGACCGGAACAGGTCCTTTCCGGTCCGGCAGTCTGTCACTACGGCCCCGTTGGAGCTGATGACATACCGGTAAATGTCTCTCTCCCCCGCCAGCCGGTGAGGGAGGCAGTGAAGGTTCCTGCCTGTCGTGGGCACCACAGTGATACCCGCCCGGGCCGCTTCCCGCAAGGCTTCCACTGTCTCCCGGGACATGCGGCTCCTTCCATCCAGGCAGGTGCCGTCCATGTCCACAGCCAGGAGTTTGATCCTGTGTCTTTTCTCTTGTGTCTTATCCATCTTATCACTCTCCTTGCCGTATGGATGAAAAAGGCTTTACCTCAGGCTGCTCTTCCCGATGCTCTCCTATATTTTTTGCCATCCACACTATGTGGTACCACCTGTGGAATTTGTAACCGCAGCTCGGGAATCGCCCCACAGTCCGAAATCCCATGCGCTGATGGAACAGGATACTGTCCCCGTTCAGGTACGGGTCTTCCCCCTCCGGGCAGGCGATGCAGGCGTAGAGATCCGTAATGCCCTGCATCCGCAGGATTTCCTCCAGGGCCTCGTACAGCTTCCTCCCAAGCCCCTGTCTCCTTCTGTCCCTCCGCAGATAAATGGACGTCTCCGCCGCCCAGTCGTAGGCCCGCCTCTCGTGAAAGGGAGAGGCGTAGGCATAGCCCAGGATTTCTCCTTCTGACTCTGCAAGCAGGTACGGATACCGCTCCCTTATGCGGCGGATGCGCTCTCTGAACTCTTCCACAGAGGGCACCTCATACTCAAAACTGACAGCTGTGTGCTCCACATAGGGCGCGTAGATATCCAGCAGCGCCTCCGCGTCCTCCTCACAGGCAGTGCGAAGGCGGATAGGTTCCGTGTGTTCTATTGACATGCTCTATTTCCTCCATCTGTAAATAAGCAGGGAAGCAAGGATCAGCACAGCCCCCGCCGCCGAGACAGCAACCGGCAGCATTGGCTCCACCCTCCAGGCCACAAAGACTGCCGAGGGCCCGTCCGCCCCTGCAATGATCTTCAGGGCGCTCTGCTGGGAAGTCCACCAGAGGATACCCCAAATGAGCATGGCAGCGCCGATCAGCATCACGATGGCCAGCAGGATAACGCGCCGGACTGCCTGGCGTCTCTGCACGGCCGCCAGCCTGACTGTCTCCGCCACTGTCTGTTCTGTCTCCTCTCCCGTCATTTTGTCCGGGAAGGTCTTCTCTCCTCTCAGAATGTCCAGGACTGTGACCCCAAGCTGCCCGGCCAGCGGCTCAAGAAGCGTGATGTCCGGGTAGCCCACGCCCCGCTCCCAGCGGCTGACAGCCTTGTCCGTCACCTGGAGCTTTGCTGCCAGCTCCGCCTGGGTCATATTTTTCCCCTTCCGCATTTCCGCGATAAAGCTTCCTGTCCTTTTTACGTCCATTTCATCCCCTCCTTCTAAAGAGAGTATATTCTAAGAGAATGGCTTTGTCAGCCTGTGTATGATCTATTTTCCGGATACACAGCCCGACGGTTCGTTTACCTGCTTTTCCCCGGTCCCTCTCCTCCCTCTCTCTGCGAGGGCAGCATAGATTTCGTCCACATCATAGTCCGGGGCAAACCGGCGGGCTGTCTCGCAGATGAGGCTTACCTTCTCCTCCGGCTCTCCCAGTTCCCCGAAATCTTCTATGATAGCAGAAATGGGCTTATCCTTTTTTAGTTTCGCACAGATCCAGGAGATAAGCTTTGTCTCCTCTCCCTGCTCCTTCGACTCCTGCAGCTCGTCTGCAAACAGCTCTCTCAATGCCTCGCACATTTCCTTCTCCTCCTTCATCCTGTCCCAGTTGGCTCGCACGATCAGATCCATGGCCGCCTGGTACCACTTTGAATGTCTGTGCCGCTCATATCTCTCCATCAGGTCCTGCAGCTCGCGGCCCTCCTTCAGGTTCCCCCTCAGGTGCTGCAGCCAGTAATTGTCTCTCTCCGACAGCTCCCTTGTCACCAGGAGCTGCATCGCAAGGGCGTCTCCCTCAAGATAGTAAATCCCGTCACCCTGCCTGCTGACCTTCATCCCTCTTGCCTTCTTCAGATGCCCCAGCAGCTTCCTGGGGTAGCGCATGCACACGAATGTCAGGGTGATCTCCTCCGGGTCCACCTCCATCACCCGGTCCGTGTCCGACTGATACAGGCAGGCGTAGGCGTACACCTTGTAGAAATCATTGATGCTCAGATAGTCCTCCGGGGATTTGTACTCAATGATATTGTAGCTCTTGAATATCCTTCCGATATTCTTCTCCAGCCGGACGCCTTTCTCCTTTTTCACGACCAGCACGTCCATCTGCAGGGGCTCCTTTGTGAGCTGGCACTCATCCACGATCTCCAGCAGGTCAAGCTCCTTTTCCAGTTCGATCCGCAGCACCGCGCCAAATGCCGGATGCCAGGACAGTCTTCTCTTCTCCTGCTCCATCCCTCTCCTCCTTGTCAGTATAATACAGTTTCTTCCCCACGCGCAACTTTTACATAAATTTTTCATCATTTCCGGGTGATCCGGCAGATATGCCCGATACGTCAGATATGAATGGGAACCGCTTTTTGAATGATGCGGTTCAAGAAATGTCTTCTCAAAAAAGAAGGTACTCCAAGTTTACATCAGCTTATATCTTCTGTCAACCAGGAGTACCCTTTGATCTATTATTTATTTCCTACACGATAATTCCCACCATGAGGCAGGCGAGCAGCATGTCATCCACAGAGCTCATGTACCTGATCATCCTCCCCATTTCGAGGCTTTGAGGGTCCTTCTTCTGCTCCTTTAATCTGGCTTTCAGGTCCTTTCTCTCGAATTTGGAGAAATACTGGTCCAGGTTCTTCGAGCTCTTCAAGATCCACAGGAGGGCTCCGTCCTCAGGGGACATATCACCGCCGTCCCTGGCCGCCTCCCGCAGCCTCTCTGCCAGCGCGGTCCTGGCGCTCTTCTGCGGGATGTACACCGTCCTATTGCCCAGCACGCCGCCCTTTTCTTCCCTTACGGACTGATCCCCCAAAAGGGACGCCCCTGTGTCTGCTATGAACTGCCCCATCCTGCTGATATCATAGGTAAGAAAATCGCTTATCATTTTCAGAGCAGTGCGGGGCTTCTTCTTCAGATACTCGTACAGGACTGTCAGATGCTCAAGGCTGTCCGGCAGCTCCCGCTCCACCTTGATGGTCTTCCCGTCCATGCTCACCACCTCATTCATGAGGAGGTCCATAAATCCTGCAGCCACAAGAGCGGCGTTGCCCTCCTCCCTGTGCATGGCCGGCATGCAGCCAATGTCTGTCACCGCCAGAATGTAGTACTCCTGTGCAATTCCTCTTCTTTCCATCTCATTTTCCTCCGAAATATTTCTTGCTGACCAATCAATCAAATATATCTTCGGAGTCATACACCCAGGAGCCATATGAAAAACAGGCTGACAGCCAGGGCAAGGACACCTGTCCCAACCGCCAGAAGGATCTTCTGGTAGATACGCTTCCCCTCTTCCTTCGCCTTCTCGATCTCGTCCAGGGTGGTCCCCTCCACAAAAGCTACGATTTCCTTGTAGCTCTGGATATCGTACCGGGCCTTTCTCTTTTCCACCTGGGCCGCCGCATAGATGCCCGCCAGCAGGATGACGATCCATATTCCCATTCCCACATAGGACAGAAAGTGGACAAGAGGAATAGGGGTGACGCCGATGAGAAGGAGGAGGAAACCAAAAATGTTTCCAAGGCGATTAAATTCTTTCCTCTCATCGTCGCTCATGTTCATCCTCTGCTTCATCGTCTCCACGTCTCCTTTGACTAATTGATCCAGAGAGATTTCAAATGTGTCGCAGAGGAGCATCAGACTGTTTATATCCGGATAGCTCTTGTCATTCTCCCAGTTTGAGATGGTCTGCCTCGAGACATAGACCTTCTCCGCCAGGGCATCCTGTGACAGGGACCGTTCCTTCCGGTATTTTTTAATCTGATTTCCAAGCTCCATTTTTTCTCCCTGCGCTTTCACTATAGTCAAAAAGAGAGGATCTGTCTGTCAAAAGTCTTTGACATGCCCTGTTTTACGGGGATTTCCCGCTGTCAAAGCCCTTTTGCGGCCGACAGTTCCTTCATTTGCTCTCCCATTATAGCAAACCTGGTATCCTGTGAAAAGCGATATCTTATCTTTTCTCCCTGACAGCAAAGAACGCGATCAGCAGAAGCACTGCCGCTCCCACTGCCATCCAGAAAAAGGACATGTTCATGCCGTGCATCATGGCGTTGTCCCCGTAGCTTTCCGCTGAGGACGCCGCCACCATGGTCATGATCCCCACAAAGACCGCCGAGCCGATAGAGCCCGCGATGGTCCGAAGGGAGGTGAGAAGGGAGGAGGCGTCCGCCATCTTTGTGGGGTGCACGTTGCTGGTCCCCCAGGTGAGGAGGGGCATCATCAGGCTTCCGATGGAAATGTTGCGGATCACATTCAGCGCTGCAGCGATCCACAGAGGCGTTTCCATAGAAAGGAAAAACATGCCCATGTTGCTGATGACAAGAGCGGCGGCCCCTGCCACAAAAATCTTCTTTATCCCAATCTCATCGTACAGCTTCCCGGCAAAGGGGCTGACAAGGGCCGTGGCCAGGGAGCCGGGAAGGGTCACAAGACCGGACACCACCGCCGAGTAGCCCATGACGCTCTGGACATAGAGGGGCATCATAACGGAGGAGCCCATCATCACAAGGTAGAGGACCATGCTGGAGATGACGCTTACTGCGTAATTCCGGTTGACCAGTATCTTCACATCCAGGAAAGGCTTCTCCAGCCTGCACTGGCGGGTCACAAAGAAGACGCAGACCACGGCTCCGAGAAGAAGCGGAACCCCTACCTCTATGCTGAGAATGCCAAAGGTGCTCAGGTTCCCGATACCCAGGGTCACGCCGCCAAAGGCCACGATGCTCTCCACAAAGGAGACCACGTCAAATTTCTTGTCCTGCAGCTCCAGGACATCCTCAAACACGATACAGGATATGATAAAGGACAGTATCATGATGACCAGCGACACGTAGAAGATGGACTTCCACCCAAAGGCATCGATCATAAGCCCCGCGATGGTGGGCGCCACGACAGGAGCGGCCGTGGTGGCCAGCCCGTATGTCCCCATCATGGTCCCCCGCTTCTTTATGGGATAAATGGTCATGATGACCACCTGGGCGGCTGTCATCAGCACGCCGTTGCCGCAGGCCTGCAGGACACGCCCCACCATCATCAGGGCAAAATCCCCCGCAAATATGCTGACCAGAAGTCCTGCGATAAATGCGCCTATTCCCGTCAGATACAGCCTTTTTGTCGGGAAACGGGTGATGAGGAAGGCAGTCAGGGGCATGATCATACCCATGACCAGGGAGTAGCCGCTGGTGATCCACTGGCCCACCGATGTGCTGATCCCGAAATACTCCACCACGCCCGGCAGAGCGGTTGTCATTGCCGTGGAGAGGACAGAGGAGGAAATGCCTGATACCACCAGGCACAGAAAGATCATTGCCCTCTGTCCATCCTTTATTTCTCGTTTTTTATGTTCATTTTCCATGATGTACCTCCATTCTATGCCATACCTTCTGATTGATGTTGTCGGACATGTGCCGCAGCGCCTGCTCTACAGCCTCCAGCTCCTCCGGGGCCATCCCCTGGCTGACAGTCTCGTAGAAATCCTGATGGATCTGACGGATCCTTCTGGCCGCCGGGACCGCCTTGTCGGTGAGATACAGATGCTTCACCCGGCGGTCCTGCTCATCGCCGCTGACTCTTATATATCCAACCTCCGTCAGCTTCTTGATGATCTTGGTCAGGGTCGCCTTGTCCACCCGGAACCGCTCTGCCATCTCCTGGGACGTGGCCCCGGGATGCTCCCGGAGATATTCCACATAGAACTGCTGGCCCCAGCCTATCTCATACCCGGACAGCCCCCGGTCATAGTACATCTTCATCAGCCTGTCGAAGATGGACACCCAGCGGCCTATTTCCGGGAAATCTCTCTCTTTCATAGGAAAGCCTCCTTGTCTTGCTTGTTCTGCTCCGATGAAGGACTATATCACATTTTAGTAGCGTACGCAACTATTTTTTTTCTGTTTTTCACATCCTGACTATGTTCCTTCTCTCTGCCAGAATTAAAAAAACGGGCAAAGAAGAGGCGTTCGCAAGTTACCCCTGTAGTACAGCGCAAAGGCTGTACGGCAGCTTACAAACGCCTCTTTTTACAAAATCCCATCCCCGCACTTTTTTTCTAAAGAGCGCTGATGGTGTCCACCACGGACATGTTCCTGATCCGCCTTGCAGGGCCCCACACTGCCAGCACTGCGGAGAGGGCCATCACCGCCAGTATCACGGCAAGGGCTGTTCCCGGTATCTGCCACTCATCTCCCCAGCGGGAGGTGATCATGGACTGGTAGAGCAGCCTGTGGAGGGGCAGACCCACAGCACAGCCAAGGAGCATGCCCGAGAGCACATAGGTGACCGCCTCCGCCGCCACCATCTTAATGAGCTGTCCGCTGCTCATGCCGATGGCCCGCATGGCCCCGTACTGCTTCATCCTGGCCTCCACGCTCATGCCAATGCTGTTGATGATGTTGAACATGGAGATGAGGGCAATGACAGCCAGAAACCCGTACACAAAGATGACCATGGAGTACCAGACTCCTCTCACCTCGCCGTTGTCCATGCGCCGGTCCGAGAAGGTCGTCCCCTCTCCGCCCAGGCTGCGGATTTCCTCCACGTCCCCCTCCGTTGCATTTCCCGCAAGCTGCACGTCGATGATGGTGTAGCCGTCCTGACCTGTGAGCTGGCTAAAAAGAGCCTCGCTGCAGTAGACATTCTCCACCCCCTGCTGGGTTCCCACGATGGAGAAGGAGGTGAGGGCTGTGACAGGCAGCTTCTGCACGCCGCAGGAGGTCTCCAGAGTGATCACATCCCCCAGCTTGAGGCCCTCGTCCTCGCTGACGTAGACGCCCATCACGCCGTCCCCCTTTTCCACACTCTCTATATCTCCCTTTATAATGCCCTCCCCGGCCCAGCCAAGCTGGTTCTCCTCCAGGGAGATGAGGTTGATGCTGCCCGCCCTCTCGCCGGTCTGCGCCGGCAGCTCATAGGCAAAGCTCCTGCCGTAGACCCGCTTTACATAGTCCTTCCCCTCAAGCTCCCGGGCCAGATCTTTCGGGATGGAGCAGGTCTCATCTGCGCTCACCACGGACACGTCCGGTGTGTAGGGCCGCAGGGGCACCAGGGCGTGGTGCATGAAATCCACCGCCGTGCTGAAGGACAAAAAGAGCAGGATGCTGAAGGCAAAGGAGGCGGACAGCAGGATAAAGTTCCGCTTCTTTCCCTTTGCGTGGTGGATGCCAAGCACCGTGTCCACGTGGAAAAACCTCGTCCTGGCCGCGCGCCTGACCCTGGTGATCTCCCCGGTGTTCCCCGATACTGCCGCAAGGGGAGATGCCTTGGAGGCCTTTCTCGCCGGCGCCCTGGCGGCCAGCAGGACCGTGATAAGGCCAATGACAGCGCCCGCCGCTATCCCCGGCAGGCTGACGCCAAAGACCGGCATATCGCCGAAAAATCTGTCGCTCACAAGCCGCAGCAGAGCACACAGAGCCCAGGTGACAAGAACCCCTGCCAGCACCCCCAGGGGGATGGCAGTCATGCACCAGCCAAGGGCCTCCCGGCGCACAAAGCGGACAACCTGCCTCTTCTGGGCGCCCAGGCACCGGAGCATGCCGAAAAATCCGGTCCTCCTGGCAATGTTGCTGCTGAGGCTCCCCGATATCATCAGCACGCCTGCCAGGACAACGAGGAGCGCCAGCACTGCCGCTGTCCCGTAGAGCTGGAAGATGTAGGGGTCGCTGCTCTGCAGCATGAGGGCAAGGAGCTTCGCGTTCTGCCCCACCTGCTCGTCACTTAAGGAGTAGGCGTCCCTGATCTCCCTGATCTTCTCCTGGATATCGCACCAGGGCGTGAAGGACACGTAGAACTCCCCGTCCAGCTCCTGGGTGTCCTTCATAAAATACTCCTGGTAAATCTCCCGGTCCGTGAACATGCCGTAGACGCCCTGCTGCAGGATGGAGGAGGTGTCCCCCATAATGCCCGACACGGTAAAGCCAAGCTGCTCTCCCTCCGGCGTATCCAGAGTGACCTTGTCCCCGACGCCGATGCCCAGCCTGTCAGCGGCAGTCTCCGTCAGCACGACACCGTCCTTCGTCCCCTCAGGGAAGCTCCCCTCTTTTATCTCTACGGAGGGGTAAAGGTCCAGGAACTCCCTGTCAAATCCGCAGATGACGGTCTCTGTCCCCTGTATCTGATAGCCCATGTCCACCCGGTAGTTGGTAGCCCCATACCAGGAGCTCTCCTCCACCTCGGGCCTTGCGGCGATCAGCTCCTGCTGCTCCCGGGTCAGTCCCCTGAAGACCGCATGCCAGGCCCCGTCGCTCTTCACTGTGGAAATCCGCTGCGCCCGGATTTCCATATCCGCCATGCTGAAAATGGCGGCCACGAGAAACACGGCCAGGAAAATGCAGATCCTTGTCATGAGGCTCTGCTTCCTGTGTACCTTCCCGGAAATTTTCACCAGGTCCAGATAGCTCTTCATCGCCTCACACCTCCCATCTCTGTGAGGACTCCGTCCGACACCTTCATGACCCGGTCCACAGAGGCGGTCAGGTTCATATTGTGGGTGATCATGAGGACGGTCTGCTGGTAGTGCCGGGACGCCTTGCAGAGAAGGTCCATCACGTCCCGGCTGCTCCTGGAGTCCAGATTGCCTGTGGGCTCATCCGCCAGCACGAGCATGGGGCGCATGACCAGGGCCCGGCCGATGGCCACCCTCTGCTGCTGCCCGCCGGAGAGCTGCCCCGGCAGATGGTGGCGTCTCTCTGTGAGCCCCAGCAGCTCCAAAAGCTCCTCCACCTGCCCCTTCTTTGGCTTCCGATAGTCCAAAAGCAGGGGGAAAATAATGTTCTGCTCCACGTCCAGCTCCTCGATGAGGTGGAAGGACTGGAAGATAAAACCGATGTTCTGCCTGCGGAAGATGGTCCGTTTGTTTTCTGTCATAGAGAAAAGGTCCTCTCCGTCCAGGTACGCCTTTCCCCCTGTGGGAGCGTCCAGCCCGCCGATGCAGTTCAGAAGGGTGCTCTTGCCGGAGCCGGACTCTCCCACCACGGCGGCAAACTCCCCTCGTTCCATGGAAAAGGAGACGTCCCGCAGGGCCCGGACCGCCGCTTCCCCCTTCCCGTATGTCTTGCTGAGATTTTCTACACGTAAAAGTTCCATTGTCTTTGTCCTCCTTATCCGGCGCCGGCCAGGCCGGCTCCTTCCTTTTACAGTAGATATCCTACTCCCTTAGCCTTACAGCCAGATGAATGTGAGCTTACAGTTTCGTCACCTGCCCGCCGGATGCGGCCTCTGTCCCAAAGCCCGGAAAGGAGATGATAAACCGGCTCTCCACCTGTATCACGCCTCCCTGCCCCTCTATGACAGACTTTGCCAGGGGAAGCCCAAGCCCGCACCCCTCCCTGTCAGAGGAGCGGCTGCTCCTGTAGAAGCGCCGGAAGATAAAATGGATGTCCTCCGGCGGTATGCCGTGGCCGTTGTCCTCCACGAAGATCCGCAGCATGGCCGGGGACTCCTCCCACCGCACCCGGATGACGCCGCCCGGGTCCGTATGGTCCAGGGCATTTTTTATGAGGTTGGAGAGGGCCTCCCGCATCCAGGACCTGTCGCAGACCAGATGAGAGCGCTCCTCTCCCTGAAGGAGGAGCTGCTTTTCTTCCTTGCGGGCCCTGTCAAGGAGCTGCTCCGCCGCCTCCCCGGCAAGCCGGCCCACAGGCCAGTCCTCCTTCTCAAAGGCCACCGCCCCTGCGTCCAGCCGGGCCACCTTTAAGAGCGTCTGGATGAGCTCCTGTATCCGCTCCAGGGCCTTCAGGGCCTTCCCGGAAAACTCCCGCACCACGGAGGGCTCCTCCGGCTCTCCCTCCATGATCTCCATGTACATGAAAAGAGCGGACAGCGGGGTTTTCAGCTGGTGGGAGATGTCAGAGAGAGTCTCCTTCATCATCTCCTTTTCCGCCTGCCTGGCCTGGCTCCTGGCCTGCAGCGCCGTGGCAAGCTGCTCTGCGGAGGCGAACATCTGAAAAAGGGTCCCCCGCTCATTTCTCGGCAGATGACGGGAGAAATTTCCCCCTGCGTACTCTCCCATCACCTCCGCCGCCCTCTCATAGAGCCGCTGTCTCCGTCCCAGGAAGAGAAGGGTCCCCATAAGCAGCAGAAGGGACAGCCCGCCAAAGACAGCGGCCTGTCCTCCCACCTGCCTCATCCCCGCCTCATAGAGGTCCGGCAAAAGCCAGAGGGGCGTGGTCTCCTCCGTGTAGCCCGCCTGCAAAAGGAACCTCTCTCCTTCCGCTGTCACCTCTGTCCCGGCAAAGGCTCTGGCAATGACCGCAGGCTCCACCCCCTCCCCGAGGAGGCCGGAGCTGACCCTGCCCTCCCACTGGAAATAAAGGGTCCTCATCCGGTCTGTCTGCCCCCATCCAAGGAGACAGGCTGCCGCCACCATGGCCGCCGCCAGAAGGAGGATAAATGCCAGGTAGCTCCTCGTCTGTCTTTCCTCCAAAATCCCTCTCATCTTTTATCCCCTCCTCTGTCCCTTCCATTCATAGCCTCGGCCCCGCACTGTCAGAAGGTGGGCCGGAGCCGACGGGTCCTCCTCCAACTTTTCCCGCAGACGGCGCACATAGACGGACAGGGTGTTGTCGTCCACAAAGCTCCCGTTTCCATCCCACAGGGCATCCAAAATCTGAGTCCTTGTCAGCACCCGGCCCTCATTTTCCACGAGAAGGCAGAGGAGGCGGTACTCTGCCGCTGTCAGCTCCAGCATCCTGTCCTCCATGTAGGCCCGGCCTGCCAGAAGGTCTATGAAAAGGCCGCCGGAGCGCAGCTCCTTTCTCTCCCTTTCCTGGGGCCGGCCGCTGCGCCGAAGCTGTGCCCGGATGCGGGAGCACAGCTCCCCTAAGCGGAAGGGCTTTGTGATGTAGTCGTCCCCGCCCCCGTCCAGCCCCCGGATCACGTTGGTCTCCTCGTCAGCCGCCGTGAGGAAGATAATGGGGATGCCTGCGTCTTGCGCCCTCACCTGCCGGCACACGTCAAACCCGGTCCCGTCGGGAAGGGATACGTCCAGGAGCAGAAGGTCATAGTCCTCCGTCCGCTCCAGCCTTTCCATGGCCTCCCCCACCGTGCGGGCCACGGTGAGACGAAATCCGTTTTTCTCCAGGGAATACCTAAGTCCGTCTATCAGGCTTCTGTCGTCCTCCAGAAGAAATAGTCTGTCCATGCTCTGCTCCGCCTCCTGTTTTGCTGTAGTCAGTGGTTATATTATACCATGGCCGCGCAGCGCCCGCCTCCTCCTTACAAAAATGTAAGGATCTTCCTCCCAGGGGATAAAGCGAAAAGAAATCGCCCGCCGCTTACAGGTAAGCGAGCGGACGGTATCCAACCATCTGCAGCATATATTTGAGAAGCTCTCTGTCTCCTCCTCCGTGGAGGCGGTCACAAAGGCCATCCGCCTGGGGTATCTGCCGCCCCTTTAGAAGTGCCTCCTTCACATGTAGATCTCCATCCTGGAGATGAGATTGGTCACGTTCATCTTGCTGGCAAAGAGCTGCCGGTAGGTGGCGCTCTTCGTCCGCCCGGCCTGGGAGAGGCGCTCCATATCCGCAGTGATCCTGTCCTGCTCCGCATAGAGGGCCTCATAGAGGTCTTCCAGGCGCCCCAGCCGGTCTATGGCCTCCTGGATGTCCGGAGCCGAATAGCCCTTTTCCCTCTTTGTCGTCAGTCTCTGTATCTTCATTGGTGTTCTCCTCTCTCTTCTTTTATTCTGCCTCCACAGGCTTTCTCCCCAGGTCCAGAAAGACCTTCGTCCCCTCTCCCGGCGCAGACTGGATCCGCATCCCGTGTCCCAGCCGGTCCATCACTCTCCTGCAAAGATAGAGGCCAATGCCCGTGGACTTCTTGTACTCCCTCCCGTTGTATCCGGTAAATCCCCGCTCAAAGACCCGGGGCAGGTCCTCCTGGGCAATGCCGATGCCTGTGTCCGCTATGACAAGGGCGATCTGGCTGGGGCCGTCTTTTTGTGCATAGATGGAGACAGCGCCCTCCTTTGTGTATTTCAGCGCGTTGGACAAAATCTGTTCTATGACAAACACAAGCCACTTCTCATCCGTCAGCACCAGGCTGTCCGTCTCCTTAAAGTCCAGCTTCAGCTTCTGAATGATAAAGAGCCTGGAATATTTTCTCACCGCCTGGCGGATCATGTCGTCCAGGGGATACCAGGAGAGCACCATATCCCGGGAAATGTCCCCAATCCGCAGATAGGTCATGACCATCTCCACATACTGCTCTGTCCGGAACAGCTCCTTGTCCATCTCCCTTAAAAAGCTGTCCTTTCCCTGCCGCTCCCTCTCCTCCTCCTGGAGAAGGAGGCGCATGGCCGCTATGGGCGTCTTGATCTGGTGCCCCCACAGACTGTAATAATCCATGCTCTCCTGCCGCCTCTCCGCAGCGTCGTTTCTCTCCTCGCTTCTCCGCCTTAAAAGCTCTGTCAGCATTTCCTGGTACTCCCGCTCCGCCAGAGTGTCCGCCCCCGGCAGCATGGGATCCGCATAGGGTAGATTTCTCCGTATCTCCTCTATCTGCCTTTCTCTCTTCAGATAGCGGACAAAATCCACGGCCGT
Organism: Faecalicatena fissicatena; assembly: GCF_016900595.1. Classification (NCBI taxonomy): domain Bacteria; kingdom Bacillati; phylum Bacillota; class Clostridia; order Lachnospirales; family Lachnospiraceae; genus Faecalicatena; species Faecalicatena fissicatena. The sequence continues at coordinate 136,787 of NZ_JACLYY010000004.1, read as the reverse complement.
GCACACCAGAAGGATGACCGCCGACAGGAGCAGGGCATAGCCCACGGCGTCCCGCGTCACCTCATAGAGGTAGCCTACGAGGGCAAAAATGAGCACAGTCCCGGCATAGACAGCCAGGGGCTTTCTTATTTCCTTCAAATAGTATCCAAATGTCTTCATGCCTCCACCATGTACCCGATGCCTTTCTTTGTCACGACAGCCTCCTCCAGGCCGATCTGGGCCAGCTTCTTCCTGAGCCTTGCCACGTTGACTGTCAGCGTGTTCTCATCGATAAACGCGTCGCTCTCCCACAGCCTTGCGATGATCTCGTCTCTCGTCACGATCTTTCCCGCATTTTCCAGAAGGCACTGGAAAATCTTAAACTCATTTTTCGTCAGGTCTGTCTTCCTGTCCTGGTAGGTGACTGTGGCGTCCGCCAGATTGAGGATACAGCCTTTGTACTCCATGAGGCTTGCGCTGCCCCGGTAGGAGTAGGTCCGCCGAAGAAGCGCCTGCACCTTGGCAGTGACCACATGCAGGTCAAAGGGCTTCTCGATAAACTCATCCCCTCCCATGTTCATGGCCATGACAATATTCATATTGTCGCTGGCAGAGGAGATAAAAATGATCGGCACATCCGACACCTGCCGGATCTGGGTGCACCAGTAAAACCCGTTGTAAAAGGGAAGGCCGATGTCCAGGAGCACAAGATCCGGCTCCACTCTGGTAAATTCTGCCATGATATTCTTAAAGTCCTCCGCGATCACTGTCTCATAATCCCAGCCCTCCAGATGTCTCTTCAGCGCCTCCGCGATGGTGCTGTCGTCCTCCACGATCATAATACGGTACATGCTGTCATCCTCCTTTTCGCTTTTCCATTGTACCACAAAAAAACAGACAGGAAAGGGCTTCCTGTCCGTTTTTATTTCTTCCTTTCTTATCTCTTTCGCCTTAGATCTTTGCGATGTCGATAAGGGTCAGCTTCTTGATATCTGTATTCTCCAGACTGGTGATGAGAGCCTCTGCCGTGTCGATGGCTGTCAGCACGTTGACGCCGGTCTCGATGGCGTTCCTGCGGATCACAAAGCCATCCCTGGCCCTGTCCGCTCCCTGGGGCGGTGTGTCGATGATCAGGTCGATCTTGTGTCCCAGGATCAGGTCCATAAGGTTGGGTGACTCCTGCTCGATCTTGTTCACAGGAACCGCCTTCACGCCGCCGGCCTGCAGGGCCTCGGCTGTGCTCCTTGTGGCGAAAATCTTGTAGCCGATCTTCTCAAAGCGGCGGCCGATCTCCACAGCCTCCGGCTTGTCCTCATCCCGGACGGTGATGATCATGTTCTTGTGCTTCGGCAGCTTGATGCCAGCTCCCAGGAAGGCCTTGTAGAGGGCCTCGTCAAAGGTCTTGGCAATGCCAAGGCACTCGCCTGTGGACTTCATCTCAGGTCCAAGACTGATGTCCGCGCCCCGGATCTTCTCAAAGGAGAACACCGGCATCTTGATGGCAAAGTAGTCCGCCTCTTTTTGCAGTCCCGGCGTGTAGCCCAGATCCTTCAGCTTGTGTCCGATGATCACCTTTGTGGCCAGCGGCACGATGGGGATGCCTGTCACCTTGCTGATGTAGGGAACGGTACGGCTGGATCTGGGGTTGACCTCGATAACGTACACGTCCTCTCCGCACACGATGAACTGGATGTTGATCAGTCCGATCACGTGGAGAGACTGAGCCAGCTTCTTTGTATACTCCTCAATGGTCTTCTTTGTCTTCTCGGAAATGCTCTGGGCCGGGTAGACGGAGATACTGTCTCCGGAGTGGATACCCGCTCTCTCAATGTGCTCCATGATACCCGGGATCAGGATGTCCTCGCCGTCGCAGACAGCATCCACCTCGATCTCCTTGCCCTGCAGGTACTTATCTACCAGGATGGGGTGATCCTGGGCGATCCGGTTGATAATACCGATAAATTCATCTATATCATGGTCGTTAATGGCAATCTGCATGCCCTGTCCGCCCAGCACGTAGGAGGGGCGCACAAGCACAGGATAGCCCAGACGGTTCGCCACCTCTTTTGCCTCCTCGGCTGTAAAGACCGTTCCTCCTGTGGGACGGGGAATACCGCATTTCTCCAGGATCTCGTCAAAGAGCTCCCTGTCCTCTGCCGCGTCCACGTCCTCCGCGGATGTTCCCAGGATGGGCACGCCCATCTTCATGAGAGACTCGGTCAGCTTGATAGCTGTCTGGCCTCCGAACTGCACGACAGCGCCGTCCGGCTTCTCCAAATCCACGATGCTCTCCACATCCTCCGGTGTAAGGGGCTCAAAATACAGCTTGTCCGCAATGTCAAAATCTGTACTTACCGTCTCCGGGTTGTTGTTCACGATGATGGTCTCATATCCCTCCTTGGAGAAGGCCCATGTACAGTGCACAGAGCAGAAGTCAAACTCAATACCCTGTCCGATGCGGATGGGGCCGGAGCCAAGGACAAGAACCTTCTTGCGGCCGCTTGTCTCCTCCACCTCATTTTCACTTCCGTATACAGAGTAATAGTAAGGTGTGGCTGCCGCAAACTCAGCCGCGCAGGTATCAACCATCTTGTAGGAGGCAGTGATGCCGTACTCGTGGCGCATGTCATGGATCTGCCTCTCCGTGTTGCCGGTCAGATCCGCGATCACGTTGTCCGGGAACTCCATCCTCTTTGCCTCTTTTAAGATCTCGGCGGACAGGGGCTTTGTCTTCAGCGTCTGCTCCATCTCCACCAGACGGGCGATCTTGTCGATGAACCATTTATCGATCTTTGTGATGCTGTAGATCTCGTCGTAGGAGATGCCCTTTCTCAGTGCCTCCGCGATCATCCAGATGCGGCGGTCATCCACGATCTCCAGCTTCTCCAGGATCTCCTCTCTTGTGAGGGCTGTGAAGTCGTAGGACATAAGGCTGTCCACATGCTGCTCCAGAGAGCGGATGGCCTTCATGAGGGCTCCCTCAAAGTTGTCACAGATGCTCATGACCTCTCCTGTGGCCTTCATCTGTGTAGTCAGCGTTCTCTTGGCGCTGATAAATTTGTCAAATGGCAATCTGGGCATCTTTACAACGCAGTAGTCAAGCATTGGCTCGAAGCTTGCATATGTCTTCTGTGTGACCGCGTTCTTGATCTCGTCCAGTGTGTAGCCAAGAGCAATCTTGGCCGCCACCTTGGCGATGGGGTAGCCTGTGGCCTTGGAGGCCAGGGCGGAAGAACGGCTCACACGGGGATTTACCTCGATAACGCAGTACTCAAAGCTGTCCGGTTTCAGGGCGTACTGCACGTTGCAGCCTCCGGTAATGTTCAGCTCGCTGATGATGTTCAGGGCGGAGGTACGGAGCATCTGGTACTCCTTGTCCCCCAGCGTCTGGGAGGGCGCCACGACGATACTGTCTCCTGTGTGCACGCCTACCGGGTCGATATTTTCCATATTACATACAGTAATGCAGTTGCCGTTGCTATCCCGCATTACCTCGTACTCGATCTCTTTCCATCCCGCGATGCAGCGCTCTACAAGCACCTGCCCCACGCGGGAGAGACGCAGGCCGTTCTCCAGGATCTCCACAAGCTGCTCCCTGTCGTGGGCGATACCGCCGCCGCTGCCGCCCAGCGTGTAGGCAGGGCGCAAGACAACCGGGTAGCCAATCTTCTCCGCGAACTTGATACCGTCCTCCACATTTTCCACCACGAGAGAGGCAGCCACTGGCTCGCCGATCTTCTCCATGGTAGTCTTGAACTCCAGACGGTCCTCCGCCTTCTTAATGGTCTCGGAGGTGGTTCCGATGAGGCGCACGTTGTTCCTCTTCAGGAAGCCGTTCTCCTCCAGCTCCATGGCCAGGTTCAGGGCCGCCTGTCCGCCCAGGGTGGGAAGGACGCTGTCCGGCTTCTCCTTCAGGATGAGCTGCTCTACCACTTCCACTGTCAGAGGCTCAATGTAGACGCGGTCCGCGATATCCTTGTCCGTCATGATGGTGGCAGGGTTGGAATTGAGAAGGACAACCTCCAGTCCCTCCTCCTTCAGGGAACGGCATGCCTGTGTTCCCGCATAGTCAAATTCTGCCGCCTGACCGATGACGATCGGACCGGAACCGATAACCAGTACTTTTTTAATATCTTTATTTCTAGGCATTAGTTTGCTCCTTTCATCATATCCATAAACCTGTCAAACAGATACCCTGAGTCCTGTGGTCCCGGGCATGCCTCCGGATGGAACTGCACGGTAAAAATGTTCTTTCCGATATAGGAAAGTCCCTCGTTCGTGCCGTCATTGACATTGACAAAGGCCTCCTTCGCGATGGCCGGGTCAATAGTGGAGGCGTCCACTGCGTATCCGTGGTTCTGGGAAGAGATGTATACCCGGTTGTTGGTCAGATCCTTCACCGGATGGTTGCCTCCCCTGTGTCCGTATTTCAGCTTGTATGTCTTTGCTCCGTTTGCCAGGGCCATGAGCTGATGTCCCAGGCAGATGGCAAAGATGGGAATGTCTGTCTCGTAGAGCTTTTTGATCTGAGCGATGATCTCCGTACAGGTCTCCGGGTCTCCCGGGCCGTTGGAGAGCATGATGCCGTCCGGCCTGGAGGCGATGATCTCCTCAGCAGTCGTGTCCGCCGGGTAGATGGTCACCTGGCAGCCTCTCTTATTCAGAGATTTTGCGATGTTGTTCTTCGCGCCGAAATCCATCAGGGCCACCTTCGGTCCATTTCCCTCCAGAACGTAGGGCTCCTGGCATGTGACCTTGGAGACTACGTCGCCCACTGTGTACGCGTGGAGCTTCGGAAGGATTTCGTCCAGGTCATAATTCTCGTTGGTGGTGATCATTCCGTTCATGGTTCCCTTTTCCCTCAGGATCTTGGTGAGGGCGCGGGTGTCGATCCCTGCAATTCCCGGGATATCCTGCTCCTTTAAGAAGTCCTGGATGGTTCCCTCACAGCGGAAGTTGCTGGGCATCCTCGATAATTCTCTTACGATGTAACCGTCCGGCCATGCTTTCTTTGACTCCATGTCCGGTGTAATTCCGTAATTTCCAATCAATGGATAGGTCATAACTACGGCCTGTCCTGCGTAAGAAGGGTCAGTCAGCACCTCCAGGTAGCCTGTCATGGAGGTATTAAATACAATTTCACTTATCATGTCTTTCGTGGATCCGATGCTGGTTCCCGTAAAGACGGTTCCGTCTTCCAAAATAAGAAACGCTTTCATTTATTCACCTTTTCCCTTCAAAATGTTTTCATGTAAAATGCGAAGATTGTTCTGCCTGCCAGAGCGCGCTCCATATTTCCGGGCGAAATAAAAGGCAGTATGTGCAAGCACAACTGCCTTTTAACATTTCTCCCCCAGCGACAAATCATGTCTCCACAAATTGTATAGATTATACTACAAATTAGGACAATTTTCAACCGATAAAATAGATTTTATTCGTACTCCCAGTACATCGTGATCTTGTCAAGGCTTTCATCGTCCCGGTAGGAGTACCGCACCGTGCCGATACCGTACAGGTGCGCCAGGTTTCTGGCCGCCCGGTCAGCCAGGTCTGTCAGCACCTCCTCCCGGGCCTGCCGGTAGACCTCAGGCCCGGAAAATTTCAGCACGGTTCGTTCCTCCCCCGCCGCGATGGACCGGTTCATTGCCTGCAGGATGGTCTCCGGATCATAGTTTTCATAGTACATGCCGTTCACCACATAGTAATTGTAAGCCATAGTATTGCAGGCCGGGAGCTCCTGGTCGCTGTCCGGCGTGTGGGTCTGAAAAAGCTGTGTGTCGTCGCAGCACATGTAGTCGTAGGCAATCTCCGGGTTCTCCTCCTGCCGGTAGACCGGGTCGCCCCAGGTGGCGTCCACATAGCAGTACTGATCCTGGCACCTAACCAGGTTCCAGGCATGGCCGCCTTCCCCTGACTGGGAGACGGCTGTACCGCTGACATAGGTGCAGAACACGCCCAGACGCTCCAGCAGGTACTGCACAGCCTTGGCGTAGCCGGCGCACACAGACCGCTTTCCAACAAACACGCTGTAAATATTCTGATTGTCCTCCGCCGTCAGGTCGTACTCCACGCCGCGGATCACATACTCGTACACGTACAGGATTTTCTCATAATCTCCTGCCTGGCTGTCTATCCCTGCCAGGCATCTAGCCGCCTCCTCCTCGATCTGTCTCCGGCGCTCCTCCTTTTCCTCCTCCGTGCAGTTGTACTCCGGCCGCAGAGAGGCGCTGCTGCCGGAAAGGCCAAAGGAGGCGCTGCTTGTCACCACGCTGCCGGCCCCGTCGCACCAGAATAGTTCCGGATAGTCCTTCATGACCAGGCCGTACAGACGGTCGATCTCCTCTGTGGATGCGTCATCCAGCTCTATCTCCTCCTGAAAGTCCAGAAGTCCGTCCCGTATCTTCCCGTAGACCTCCTTCTCCTTCTCATTCAGCTGCTGAAAATAGTATTTTTCTGTCCCGGCAGTTTCCCCGGACGCCTCACCGCCTTCTCCCTCTCCAGTTTCTCCCTCTTCGGCCTGCGCCTGCCCGCCGTCCTCCGGGGCCGGCTCCTCCAGGGCCGCCGTCTCCATGACTTTGCCCTGCCGCGCCCTTAAAAGGGCGGCAATGCTGTCCCCGCAGCCAAAAAGAACCGCCCCGGCCACAGCCGCCAGGAGCAGGCAGAGCAGCCCCCATCCTCTTTTCTTTTTTCTTCTATTCATATGGCAGAACTCCCGCTGTATTTTTCATAAGCCGGTCAGGCCGGCATTTTTTGCGTATCCAAATATAGTATATGAAAATTTTCGTTTTTTCACAATCTGAATTTTCCCTCATATACTGACAGTGACAAAACATTGCGCCCGGGAGGTTAACTATGCCTTCTTCCATAGGAAAACTGAAAATCAACGTCACCTCAGAAATAAACGGGTATCCGGTCTCCGGAGCCGACATCCGCATCTCCTACACCGGCATCCCTGACAACATACTGGAGGAGACTTCCACCGACAGCTCCGGCCAGACCGAGACACTGGAGCTGGACGCGCCGCCCGTGGAGTACAGCCTGGATGTAGATTCCGATGAGCAGCCCTACTCCGAGTACACCATCCTTGCCAGCGCCCCGGGATTTGAGACGATCAGCATAGCAGGGGCCGAGATCCTGGGAGATGTGACTGCCATCCAGAACATAAGGATGCGCCCCTCCGACTCCACAGACAGCCGGGAGGAGCGCTTTGTGATCCCCGCCCACACTCTCTACGGGAACTATCCTCCCAAAATACCGGAGGATGAAATCAAGCCGGTAAATGAGACCGGAGAGATCGTTCTGAGCCGGGTGGTGGTGCCGGAGTACATCGTGGTCCACGACGGCAGCCCCAGGGACAGCACAGCCCGGAATTACTATGTAAAATACAAGGATTACATCAAGAACGTGGCCTCCAGCGAAATCTACGCCACCTGGCCCGCCAACACCATCCGGGCCAACGTGCTGGCCATTATGTCCTTCACCCTGAACCGGGTGTACACGGAATGGTACAGGAACCAGGGCTATGATTTCACCATCACCTCCTCCACGGCCTTTGACCACAAATGGATCCCCGAGAGAAATGTGTACGACACCATCTCCGTCATCGTGGATGAGCTATTCGCAGATTATCTCTCACGCCCCAATGTGCGCCAGCCCATCCTGACCCAGTACTGCGACGGCCGTCAGGTCCAGTGCCCGAACTGGATGACGCAGTGGGGATCCAAGTCCCTGGGGGACCAGGGCTATACGCCCATCGAGATCCTCCGCTACTACTACGGGGACGACATGTACATCAACACAGCCGAGGCCATCTCCGGCATCCCCTCCTCCTGGCCGGGCTACAATCTGGAGGAGGGCTCCTCGGGAGCCAAGGTGCGCCAGCTGCAGGAGCAGCTGAACGTCATCGCCGGGGCCTATCCGGCCCTCCCGAAGCTGGGTGCAGACGGCATCTACGGCCCTGCCACGGCAGAGGCGGTGAGGAAATTCCAGAGCGTCTTCGGCCTTCCACAGACCGGGATCACAGACTATCCCACCTGGTACAAGATTTCCGAAATCTATGTGGGCGTCTCCCGGATCGCGGAGCTGACGTGAAGAGAGACCGTTTATGGCATATAACATCGCTTATCCGGGAGGAAAAGAAACAGACCGCGGAAGTTCCGCGGTCTGTCTTATCTCTTTTATACTGTTTTACACCGGATAGCTTCCGCTCTCTGTGTCTGCCACAGTGGGGTCGATCTTTGTCTGCTGTGCCTCCCGGTACTTGAAGAAGTCCACGGCAACCTGCGGGAAGAGTGCGTATGTCAGCACGTCCTCATCCTGCTGGATCCACTGCTCACACTCTTTTCTGAGAGTGTCCAGCTCATCCGGGATCAGGTCCGCCGGACGGCATGTGATGATCTCGGGATTATCGCCCAGCACCTTCTTAACCACATCCGGATTGAAGGGCTTTACGGTAGCTCCGTACTTTCCGCTTAAGACATCCTTTGTCTCCTTTGTGGCCATCTTGTAGCGCTCGCCCATCAGCACGTTGAACACGGCCTGTGTTCCCACGATCTGAGAGGACGGTGTAACGAGGGGCGGCTCACCCAGATCCTTGCGGACTCTCGGCACTTCCTCCAGAACCTCGTAGTATTTGTCCTCAGCTCCCTGCTCTTTCAGCTGGGATGTCAGGTTGGAGAGCATGCCTCCGGGTACCTGGTAGAGGAGTGTCTTGATGTTAACGCCAAGGTTCTTCGGATTGAGAAGACCGCTGTCCAGAGCCTCGTCCCTGATCGGGCGGAAGTAATCCGCGATCTCTGCCAGAAGCTTCTGATCCAGTCCTGTGTCGTAGGGTGTGCCCTTGAAGGTCTCCACCATAACCTCTGTGGCCGGCTGGGAGGTTCCCAGCGCGAACGGGGAGATGGCTGTGTCAATGACATCCACGCCCGCCTCAACAGCCTTCAGATATGTCATGGAAGCCACACCGGATGTATAGTGGGTGTGGAGCTGGATCGGGAGGTCAACTGCCTCCTTCATAGCGGAGATCAGCTCTGTAGCCTTGTAGGGCAGAAGAAGTCCTGCCATGTCCTTGATACAGATGGAGTTTGCGCCCATATCCTCGATCCTCTTCGCAATGTCGATCCAGTAGTCCAGGGTGTAAGCGTCGCCGATGGTGTAGGAAAGAGCCACCTGGGCGTCCGCTTTTTCCTTGTTGGCAGCCTTGACTGCGGTCTGGAGATTGCGGAGGTCATTCATACAGTCAAAGATACGGATGATGTCAATTCCGTTTGCGACTGATTTCTGAACAAAATACTCAACAACGTCGTCTGCGTAGGGACGGTAGCCAAGGATATTCTGTCCTCTGAAGAGCATCTGCAGCTTTGTATTCTTAAAGCCGTCCCGGAATTTTCTGAGGCGGTCCCACGGATCTTCCTTCAGGAAACGAAGGGACGCGTCAAAGGTAGCTCCGCCCCAGCACTCTACGGAGTGGTAGCCCACCTGGTCCATCTTGTCGATGATAGGCAGCATCTGCTCTGTCGTCATACGGGTGGCGATCAGAGACTGATGTGCGTCACGCAGAATGGTTTCTGTTATTTTCACTGGTTTTTTCTGAATTTCTGCCATTATTTCTTCCTCCATTATAATCTATTCAAATGACCGGCTCCGGCCGTCTTCCCAGGCCGGAGAAGCCGGCTTTTACATCACTCCGAAGATAGCCATAAAGGTTCCGGCCACGACCGCCGTACCGATAACTCCGGCCACGTTCGGTCCCATGGCATGCATCAGAAGGAAGTTCGTGGGATCATATTCCGCGCCCACCTTCTGGGATACCCTGGCCGCCATAGGCACGGCAGACACGCCGGCTGATCCGATCAGCGGGTTGATCTTTCCTCCGGACACCACGCACATGATCTTTCCGAGCACCACGCCTCCGGCCGTACCGAATATGAAGGCCACAAGTCCGAGGGCTACGATCTTCAGCGTATCCAGGTTGAGGAACGCCTCCGCGCTTGTGGTGGCGCCGACGGATGTGCCCAGCAGGATAACTACGATGTACATCAGAGCGTTGGATGCCGTCTCTGTCAGCTGCCTTACCACGCCGCACTCACGGAACAGGTTGCCCAGCATAAGCATACCTACAAGAGGTGCTGTGGTGGGAAGGATCATACATACCACGATGGTAACGATAATGGGGAAGAGGATCCTCTCCAGCTTGGATACGGGCCGGAGCTGCTCCATCTTGATCTTCCTCTCCTTATCCGTGGTCAAAAGCTTCATAACCGGCGGCTGGATAATGGGAACCAGCGCCATGTAGGAGTAAGCCGCCACGGCGATAGGCCCCAGGATCGCTGTCTGCTGCAGCTTTCCGGCAAGGAAGATGGATGTGGGGCCATCCGCTCCGCCGATGATGGCGATAGCCGCAGCCGCCTTGTCCGAAAATCCCATGGCCATAGCGCCAAGGTAAGCGGTGAAAATACCGAACTGCGCTGCCGCGCCCATCAGGAAGCTGGTGGGGTTGGCGATCAGCGGTCCGAAGTCCGTCATGGCTCCTACACCGAGGAAGATCAGTGACGGAAGGATGGACCACTCGTCCAGTACATAGAAATAATAGAGAAGACCTCCTGTGCCGTTGGCCGCGTCCTCCGCATGCAGCATGATATCCGGATAGATATTGACAAGCAGCATACCGAAGGCGATGGGTACAAGCAGCAGAGGTTCAAATCCATGTTTTATTGCAAGATACAGGAAAAAGCATGCAACAGCGATCATGACCAGGTTTCCCCATGTAAGGTTGAGGAAGGCCGTCTGCTGCACGAGGTTTCCCAATGTCGTTAATATATAATCCATTTTTTAACCTCCAGTCGTGTTTCAAAAGTTTCCCAGCAGATGCAGCGGGGCCGCTGCCCTGTTTAGTTCAGTGTAGCCAGTACCGCGCCTGCCTCTACGGCATCGCCCACAGCCACATCAATGCTGGCAACTGTTCCGTCCTCCGGTGCCACGATGGGGATTTCCATTTTCATAGCCTCAATGATGACAACCGCATCGCCGCGCTTTACGGCCTGGCCTACATTCGCCTCGATCTTAAATACCTTTCCGGCTGCTCCTGCCTTCACCTGGATGGAGCCTGCTCCTGCTGCCGGGGCCGGTGCGGGCGCTGCCGCGGGTGCCTTCGGTGCGGGCGCTGCCGGTGCCTTCGGTGCCGGTGCCGCTGCGGGCGCTGCTCCTGCCGCCTTCTCCTCAACCGTTACATCATATACATTTCCATTTACTGTGATTGTGTAATTTTTCATTTTTATATCCTCCTGATCCGGTTATGCTTAAATCCATTTATTTGATTTCCGACGTCTGATGCTTCTCACGATAAAGCCGTCTGCCGGTACTTCCTCTGATGCCGCGATAGCTGCCGCGATAACTGCCGCCAGCTCGCTGTCGTCTGTCACGTCCTCAGCCTCCGCCTGGGTCTCCGGGGCCGGCTGATCCGGTGCGCTCTGGGCCGGAGCCTCAGATGCCTGTGCTGTGGAGATCTCCGGGGCCGGAGCTGCTGTGTTCTTCCTGGAAAATGCCTCCTGCAGCTTCGGTATATATTTCAGCAGGGAGATGATCACGCAGATAATAATCAGTACACAGAACACGGTTCCCATGCCGAGCAGCGTGTTCAATCCCGCCTTGCTCAGGACCTCGCCCATGGAATAGATCCCGCTGACTGTAAGGCTGTCCAGATGCAGGTTGCCCCGCACATCCGCCTTATAGATGACCTCAAGGTTGGCCTCCCTGTCCGCGAACTGGGCTGTGGTTGTCACAGAGAGCTGTGTCTGGGAGGCGTCGTATGTGAAATCGCCGTGTCCCTCATAGGCTCCGCACTCATCCACACCTGCCTGCCAGGCGTCCATAGAGCTAAGGAAGCTGTCCCCTGTGAAGGGATAGCCTGACTGCGCCATCTGGATATCCAGCTGCTCGTCAGAGAGGCTGTTCCACTGCTCGATCGTCGTGTCGTCCGCGGTGGAGCAGTAGCTGATGAGGAACTCGGTGGCCTCCTCGATGGTGGCCTGGTCATACTCCACTCCAGAGTCTTTGCCGCTGCACCCGGCCAGGGCAAACACAACTGTAAGTGTGCATAATAATAAGCTAATTTTCTTCTTCAATTCGTCTCACCTCACTAAACTGTTCCATGTTTCTTTGCAGGACGATCCTCTCTCTTTGTAAAGAGCATCTCAAATGCTCCGATAATATATTTGCGCGTCTCTGCCGGGCTGATGACAGCGTCCACATACCCGCGTCCTGCCGCGGAAGCCGGGCTGGACTGGAGTGTGCGGTAGTCAGCCGCCTTCTCCGTCTGCGCTGCCCTGTCTGCATCCGGGTACATGATCTTTGCCGCCAGATTTGCGTCCATCATACCGATCTCGGCGTTCGGCCATGCGTAGACTATATCCGCGCCGATGGATTTGCTGTTCATGGCCACATAGGCGCTTCCGTAGGCTTTTCCAATGATCACGTTCACCTTCGGGACAGTAGCGTCGGCAAAGGCGTAGATCAGCTTGGCTGTCTCACGGGCCAGGTTTCTCTCTGCGCACTTGGAGGCGTCAAAGCCTGTCACATTGGTCAGCGTCAGGACCGGAATGTTGAAGGCGTCACAGAACTTCACGAACTGAGATGCCTTGCGGGCTCCCGCTGTGGACAGGGATCCGTCAAATTCCGCCACTACCTCTGCGTCCTCGTTGTAGACCTTGGAGCGGTTTGCCACAGCTCCCACTGTCATGCCATTGAGACGGATAAAGGCTGTAACCATATCCTTCGCGTAATCCTTCTTCACCTCGAAGACTACGCCGTTGTCTGAGATCTGGGCCAGGGCAATGGCTGTATCCTCCGCCGCGTTCTCAATATCCGCGCACAGACGGTTCAGGTCATCTGTACACTCGTCGTAGGATGCATCCTCCTCGTTATTGCAGGGCAGCATGCAGACCAGTGAGCGGATATCGGAGAGGATCTCCTCCTCTGTCCCCACTTTGTCTACAAGTCCCGCAGACTCACTCTGGAATTTCGGGGAGGCTGTGTCGCACTTCTGGGCTGTGTTGCCCGGGATTGCGTTGGGAGAATTCACGAACAGCTTCGCATTTTTCTCCTCCATAAATGTAAAGTCTGTCAGTGCGGCAAGAGCGGCCAGTCCGCCGCCACAGCTTCCGAAGACTGCCGTGATCTGGGGAACAACGCCAGAAGCCATCGTCTGCTTCAGATAAAGCTGTCCAAACGCGTCCAGCGCGTCTGTGGCCTCCTGCAGACGGATTCCCGCGCAGTCCACAAGCCCGATCACGGGCGCTCCCATCTTCATCGCCATGTCGTAGACAGACACGATCTTCTTCGCGTGCATCTCACCCATGGATCCACCCAGTACGGATGCATCCTGGCTGTAGACGTAGACAAGATTGCCGTCGATCAGCCCGTATCCGGTAATGACGCCGTCTCCCGGAGTTTTTGTTTCCTGCATGTTAAAATCAGTTGCTCTGGCAGTCACGCCGCCGCCGATTTCAACAAAGCTGCCTGCATCAAGAAGAGAAGTAATTCTCCGGCTTGCTGCATTTTCTGTTGCCATGTTGCTCATAACCTAGCCCTCCATTTTCATTATTATTTAAATCAGGTTTTCTCATGCAGATTATTGATAATTGCAAAAAGTCAACCAAATTTTCTGCCTATTATATTATATATTTTTTCTCATCTTAATTCAACTGTTTTTCGTATTTCTGTTAAAAATTTGGCAATGGCAGTCTTTGTCGGAAAAAGCAAAAAAAACAGCCCTCTGCTTTTCAAAGCAAAGAGCTGCTCTCCGTTTTTGGAAGCATATTCTAAAAGAACACCCTCTGTATGTCGTTAAACATGACTACCACCATCAACGCCATCAGAAGCACGATCCCGGCAAAATGGACATACCCTTCCTTCTCCGGCGGGATCCGCTTGCGCCGTACCGCCTCAATAATGAGAAAGACCAGCCGGCCTCCGTCCAGGGCGGGCAGGGGCAGAAGGTTCATAACCCCCAGGTTGGCGGAGATCAGGATCGCAATATTCAGCATATTGACAGCCACCGTGGCCGCTCCGTAGCTCTTGGCCTCCTGGTAGGTGTCATCCACCACGTCCACGATGCCCACCGGCCCGGAGAGCTGGTCAATACCGATCTGCCCTGTCACAAGCATCTTCAGGCTCAGGAGAGTAGTGTCAATCCAGTATTTCACCTCGTAGGCCCCGTACTGGACAGCCGTCAGGGGCCCTGCCGCCGTGTAGCCGCTGCTGCTGATGCCCAGCCTGTAGTACTTAAGTTCCTCGTCAAGCTTCGGGGTGATGGTGACAGTGTGCTCCTTCCCGTCCCTCTCATAGGTAAGCTCCACGTCCTCCCCCTGGTGAAACTGGTTGTACACCTGAATCTCCTTGAAGAGATGGATATGTTTCCCGTTCATCTCCACGATCCGGTCGCCGGCCTCAAGCCCTGCCTGGGCAGCCGGATAGTCTGCCTCCACCTCTCCCGCCACCGGCTCGTCGTAGCCCGACGCTCCCACAAGGACGGCGGCGCAGATGAGAGCCAGGATGAAATTGAACACAGGCCCTGCCGCTATGACGGAGATCCTGGCCCACACGGACTTGTTGTTGAAATTGGCGGGGGAGTCCGTCGCCTCCTCGTCCTCGCCCATGGCGCAGTACCCGCCGATGGGCAGGATGCGCACCGCGTACAGGGTGCCGTGGTACTCCTTCGTAAAGATAGCCGGCCCCATTCCGACGGAGAACTCCTGCACGTCGATATGGTTCAGCTTCGCCAGGGTAAAATGCCCCAGCTCGTGGAAAAAGATGATAAAGCTGAAGATTAAGATTGCAATGATGATACCCAAATGTTACCTCCTGCCAAGTCTGCTGTTTATATACTCATAGACGCCCGCCTCTGTGTCCAGTATCTCGTCCAGGGAGGGGGAGGGAATGTTCACATGCCTCTCCATGCACTCCCCGATCAGATCCGTGATCTCCAGGTAGCCGATCTGCCGGTCCAGGAATTTCGCCACAGCCATCTCGTTGGCCGCGTTAAACACAGTGGGGAGGCTGCCGCCGGTCCGGCCCGCCTGGTAGGCCAGGGCCAGGGCCCGGAAGGTCTCTGTGTCCGGCCTCTCAAAGTCCAGCTTTCCGATCCTCCAGAAATCCAGCCTCTCCCCCGGCAGATACCTCCTCTGCGGGTAGTAGAGGGCGTACTGGATGGGCAGCTTCATATCCGGCGTCCCCAGCTGGGCGATGACGGCTCCGTCGTCGTACTCCACCATGGAGTGGACCACGCTCTGGGGCTGTACCACAACCTGGATCTGGTCCACGTCCACGCCAAAGAGCCACTTTGCCTCGATCACCTCCAGCCCCTTGTTCACCATAGTGGAGGAGTCGATCGTGATCTTTCTCCCCATCTCCCAGTTGGGGTGCTTCAGGGCATCCTCCACCTGTACATTTTTAAGCTCCTCCCGTTTTTTCCCCCGGAAGGGCCCGCCGGAGGCGGTCAGAAGGATCTTCTTCAGAGCTCCTGCCTGCCCTCCCTGGAGGGACTGGAAGATCGCGCTGTGCTCGCTGTCCACCGGCAGGATGGACACGCCTCTCTCCTTTGCCAGAGGCATGATGAGATGCCCCGCTGTCACCAGAGTTTCTTTATTGGCCAGGGCGATATCCTTCCCCGCCCGGATGGCCTCCATAGTGGGCCGGATGCCGATCATGCCCACAATGGCTGTTACAAGTATATCCGTCTTCTCCTCCGTTGATACCTGGATCAGGCCGTCCATGCCGGATACAACCTGTGTGTCCAGGTCCCGGATACGGTCCTTCAGCTCCGCCGCCAGCTTCTCGTCCCAGACAGCCGCCAGCCGCGGAGAGAACTCCCGGATCTGCCGCTCCAGGAGATCAATATTTCTTCCTGCCGCCAGGGCAGTCACTTCTATATCTTTGTTTTCTCTCACAACCTCCAGTGTCTGTGTCCCGATGGAGCCTGTGGAGCCCAGTATAGCTATTTTTTTCATTTCTCTCCTCCTTCCCGCAGAGGTGCTCTGCTCTCTTATCCGATCAGCCAAGCCAGATAATAGATGACAGGAGCTGTAAAGATCACGCTGTCAAACCGGTCCAGTATGCCGCCGTGGCCCGGGATCAGCTTCCCGTAGTCCTTCACATTGTGGTTCCTCTTGATGGCTGAGGCCGCCAGGTCGCCGATCTGGGAGATAACGCCTCCCACGCCGCAGATCACCGCGTAGAACAGAGGATCCACGTCCGCTCCGCCCCACTGGTTCATGGCCAGGGAGAAGAGGGCGCCCAAAAGCGCCGCGCCCAGGACGCCTCCCACGCCGCCCTCCACGGATTTCTTCGGGCTTAAGCGGGGCGCCATCTTGTGCTTTCCGATGAGCATGCCCACGCAGTAGGCACAGGTATCACACCCCCAGGAGCTCAGGAAAATGAGCCAGACAGCCACTCCGCCGTCGGGCAGCATCCTCGTCTGATACACGTAGGACAGCATGACGGCCACATAGAAGAGGCCGAAAAAGGTCACCATCACCTGCTCTGTCCGGAAAGCCGGAAAGGTGAACACGTACACCGCCATGACCACCACAAGGAACAGGATGGTGAACGCGGTCATCCACTCCATCCGGTCTGTGTACAGGAGCGCGTAGTAGACCAGGGCCCCCAGATAGCCAGTGACACCGAGGGCCTTCCTCTGCACATCCACCACCTTGTAGAGCTCGCCCATACCGATAAGGCTGATCACCGCCAGCACGCCGAAGAGAAGATTGCCGCCGTATCCCACCGTGGCGATGAGGATGATCACCAGCACGATACCGCTCAAAAGCCTTGTCTTAAACATGTTCTCCGTCCTCCTTCTTCTCCACTCCGCCGTACCGCCGGTCCCGGCTGTTGTACTGCTCGATGGCCTTCATGAGCTCTTCCTTTGTAAAATCAGGCCAGAGCACATCTGTGAAATAGAACTCTGAATAGGCGAGCTGCCACAGAAGGAAGTTGGACAGCCTCTCCTCCCCGCTTGTGCGGATGAGAAGATCCGGATCCGGAATGTCATGGGTGTCCAGATAGGAGGAGATGACCTCCGAAGTGATACTCTCCGGCTCCAGCTTCCCATCCTTCGCGTCCCGCGCTATCTTTCGCACCGCCCGGACGATCTCGTCCCGGCTGCCGTAATTGAGGGCGATCTGGAAATTCAGGCCGCCATTGTTCTTCGTGGCCTCCTCAAGCTCGGCGATCCGGCTGCGGATGTCCGCATCCAGCCGGGTCTTGTCGCCGATGACCCGGACCTTCATATCATTTTTCGCCGCCGTCTTCAGACAGGTCTTCATGTAGTTGCGAAGAAGCTTCATGAGGGCGTCCACTTCATCCTTGGGGCGGCTCCAGTTCTCTGTGGAGAAGGCGTACACAGTCAGATACTTGATGCCCATTCTCCAGGCCTCCTCACAGATCCTCTCCACATTTTTGCTTCCCTGGGCATGGCCGTAATTGCGGGGCATGCCCTTGGACCTGGCCCAACGTCCGTTTCCGTCCAGGATGATCGCCACATGCCTTGGTACATTCATCGCATTGTCTCCCTTCACAAGAGGGACGGGCACATGATGTCCCGTCCCCCGTCTTTTCTCTCAGTTTTTTCTGACTAAACCGTCATAACCTCTTTTGACTTGCTCTCCACCGCTTTATCCACTTCTTTGATATATTTGTCTGTCAGCTTCTGCAGATCGTCTTCCAGATCCTTGATCTCATCCTCTGACACGTCGCTTCCCTTTAGCTTCTTGAAAGCGTCATTTCCATCCCGGCGGATGTTGCGGACAGCCACCTTGGCCTGCTCGCCTTTTTTCTTCACGTCCTTCACCAGCTCTTTTCTGCGCTCCTCCGTCAGCTCCGGAAATATAAGGCGCACGCATGAGCCGTCGTTTGTGGGGTTGATGCCCAGGTCGGACATGTTGATGGCCTTCTCGATGACCTTCAGCATGCTCTTCTCCCAGGGCTGGATCTGGATCATCCGTGCCTCCGGCACAGACACATTGGCCACCTGCTGGATCGGTGTGGGAGTTCCGTAGTAGTCCACGGTGATCTTGTTGAGCACGTTGGGGTTCGCCCGTCCTGCCCTTATCGTCACCAGCTCTCCCTCCAGGTTCGCCAGCGTCTTCTTCATCTTGTCCTCGTATGGTTTCAGTCTTTCATTCATGATGGTTTCCTCCCTTATGACTTTATACTACACGGTCACCTTTGTGCCGGTAAATGTTCCAGATAATGTCTCCACAATGCTGTTCTCTTCGTTCAGCCCGAACACCAGCATAGGCATCCTGTTCTCCAGACACATGATGGACGCGGTCAGATCCACTGCCATCAGCTTCTTGTCAATGATCTCCTGGATGGAGATCTCGTCGTATTTCACAGCCTCCGGATTCACCTTCGGGTCGCTGTCATAGATGCCGTCAATGGCCTTTGCCAGCAGCATGGCGTCAGCCTCGATCTCGATAGCCCGAAGCACTGCCCCTGTGTCTGTGGAGAAATAGGGGTGTCCTGTTCCTCCCGCGAAGAATACGACCTTGCCCTGCTCCAGCGCTTCCACAGCCTTGTCCTTGGAGAAGAGGGTGGTGAAGGCGCCGCACACAAAGGGTGTGAACACCTCTGTCTTCATGCCCACATGCCGGAAGATATCAGACACATAGATACAGTTCATGACAGTGGCCAGCATGCCGATCTGATCCGCCTTTGTCCGGTCGATGGTCTCGCTGGTCCTTCCCCGCCAGAAGTTTCCGCCTCCGGTCACGATTGCCACCTGGTATCCCTCGTCCACGATCTGCTTTACCTGCTTGGCGACGCCGATGCAGGTGTCCTCGTCAAATCCGGTCTTCTTCTCGCCTGCCAGCGCCTCTCCGCTCAGCTTTAACAACACTCTTTTCATAAAGTTTTGCTCCTTGTCTTACTGTTGTACTCCTGCTGCACAGCTGGTATTTCTCCTTCTGTGCATACCTAAATTAAAGTATAGCATAGGTTGCCCAAAAAGGGAACTTACTTTTTTCCGGGCGCTGCGCCCTCTCCCGGGGCCCGGGTTCCCATAATGCCAAAGTACATTGCCAGCAGGAGAGCCCCCGCCAGGATCCAGGCCGCGGGGCTTGCCATGCAGGTGCCAAGGTAGCTTCCCTGGCGGGATGATATAAGCGCCACAGCGCCTCTGCCGATGAGCTCCGCCACGCCCGCCATCATGGGAAGGAGGGCATAGCCCATCCCCTGGATACCGTTCCGGTAGATGTTTACCACTGCCAGGGGGATGAACATGGCTCCGGCGCATTTCAGATAGATGTCCGCCAGCCCCATGATCTGCCCCACCTGCTCAGACACGAAGAGGACCACCAGATATTTCCCTCCCAGGAAAATGGCGCCTCCCGCCAGGACAGCGTAGATGCTTCCGATCACCGTGGCGGAGGAAAAGCCCTTCTTCAGCCGGTCCCATCTGCCTGCCCCCATATTCTGGGCACAGTAGGTGGCCATGGTGGTGCCAAGGGCCACGTAAGCCTGGCTCACCACCTGCTCGATCTTGCTGGCCGCCGCAAAGCTGGCCACGGACAGGGCTCCCAGCGTGTTGAGAGCCGCCTGCACCATGATGGTGCCGATGGCTGTGATAGAGTACTGGAGAGCCATGGGAAGACCGATCTTGATCTGCCACAGGGACAGGTCCCGGTGCAGCCGCCAGTCCTCCTTTTTCAGGTGCAGATCCGGCACCTTTTTGAAAATGTATATGAGACAGGCAGCCCCCGACACGCCCTGGGAGATGACGGTGGCGTAGGCGGCTCCCGCGGCTCCCATGTGGAACACGATGATGAACACCAGATCCAGCACTACATTTAGGAAGGCCGCCAGGATCAGGAAGTAGAGGGGCACCTTGCTGTTCCCCAGGGCCCGCAGGATGCTGGCCAGAAGATTGTAGAGCACCTGAGCCACGATCCCCGCGCAGATGACCATGATGTAGCCGTAGGCCTCGCTGTAGATCTCCGGCGGCGTGTTCATCCACCCCAGGATCTGCTTCATCATGGACATGCTCAGCACCGTCATGATGACAGAGACAACAGCCGACAAAATATAGGCTGACGCCACGGACTGGCGCATGGCCTTCATGTTCCCGGCCCCGAAGTGCTGGGCTGTGATCACCGTAAAGCCCGCCGTCAGGCCCTGAAGAAAGCCGATGATCAGGAACATCAGCGTGCCGCAGGAGCCCACCGCCGCCAGGGCGTTAGGTCCCACGAATTTGCCCACGATCACCGCGTCGGCCATATTGTAGAGCTGCTGAAATATATTTCCTATGAAAATAGGAAGTGTAAAGTTCAGGATCACCCGGGCCGGGCTTCCCACTGTCATATCTGTTTCCATCCAGTCTTCCTCCTTCGTCCTCTTTTATGCGCAAACGAGCTCCATTATATAGAAGGCGCAGGGAAAACGCAAGACTCTTCCGGAAAAAATAACAAGAATTTTCCTTTCTCTTTACGGCCGCGGTGGCCATTGCAAAAAAAAGCGGCAGATCCGTTTGTCCGCCGCTCTTTTCCGTGCTTTTCTCAGTTGTGCTTTAGATGTATTCTTTTCTCTCAAAATACTTCATCAGGATGTCCGCGCAGTTCTCTACGCCCAGGTCCGATGTGTTGAGGATCATGTGGTAGTTGTTCACATCCCCCCACGTCTTCCCGGTGTGCTCGTAATAGTACTCCGCCCTCTCCTTGTCCGTCTTCTCGATCTTCTTCTCCGCCTCCTCGCGGCTTAAGCCTTCCTTTCCCATGATCCTCTTGATCCGGTCTTCCTTGTCCGCGCACACGTAGATATTGAAGACATTGCGTCTGTCCTTGAGGATCTCGGAGGCGCACCTTCCCAGGATGATGCAGGGCTTTTCCGCCAGCTTTTTGATGACCTCTACTTCGGAGTCATAGGTATGGCTGCTCATCTCCTCCTCCACATTCACCTTGTCATACACTGGAATGTCAAGTCTCTCGGAGAGTTCCTGGGCGATCCTGCTGGCTCCTGTGCCGTAACGCCTGCTCATGGTTATCACTAATTTCATACCAATTCCTCCTTTGTAGTCCGGTTTTTGTGCCGCGCAATTATTATACCACATCTTCACCCGGATGTACAATCCGAAGGACCCACTCTTCGCGGATTTCCCATATATTTCCGCACACATTGAAGATGGTCCACCTGTCTATGTCAAAGATCCTCTCCCAGCTCTCCCTGATGCGCCGCTCCTCCTCAGGGTACATCCCCTTGTACCGCCCCTGGAAGAACTCAAATCCGTTGGCCACCCCCAGCTCCCGAAGGTGCCGCCTGTACTGCTCCCGGTCCTCCCTGTCCTTCGGGAGATAGATCCTGTTCAGAACATAGTCCCACTTCTCATCGTCAAAGTAGATGACCTGATCCTTCGGCACCTCCAGCACGTACACGACGGTCCCCGGTACCGGCCGCAGACAGTTCTCCCTGCTGATAGAGCACCAGATAGGTGCCTGCACGTCCGCAGGCTTTTTTACTCTGGCGGAAGCCTTTCTCGTAAACCAGTCGTAGCTTTCCAGAAAAAGGGGTGCTATATCCCCGAAATGGAGCTCCACGTAGGCCCTCTGGTTGATGATCCTGCCGTCCCTCTCAAGCTGGTACAGCGTCTTGTCGTTCTGCCTCGTATAGAGGCGCACTGTCTCTCTCCTGTCTTGTTCCATGTCTGTCTCCTCCTACTTTCCCGCATACCAGAGCGCCAGCGCCTCTCCCCCGAAGAAAGCCGCTGCCATACCAAGGCAGAGAAACGGGCCAAAGGGGACCGCGTCCCTCCTGGACGCCCTCCCGGCCAGAAGCAGAGCCGCCGTCACTGCCCCGGCTGCCAGAAAGGCCAAAGCTCCCGCGGCCAGCATGGCCCTCCACCCAAGGACAAAACCTCCTGCCCCGGCAAGCTTGATATCGCCGCCCCCGAATGCCCCGGGGGCAAGGCAGCAGACTACCGTCAGCGGGAGGCTGACACAGAGAAATCCACCCAGCCTGTCCGCCAGATCCAGTCCCTCCGTCCCATTCATCCCCCTCAGCTCCCATCCCCAGGGGGCCACGCCCAGGATCCAGCACAAAAGGCCGAGCCCCAGGATGCAGACCACCGCCCCGTCAGGTATCCTGCGGCGCCTTAAGTCCTCCCCGGCCGCCCAGGCCAAAAGAAGGAGGAACGCGCAGAGGCACGCACCTCTAAGGGCAGGGCACGCACCTGCATCCACAAGTCTCGTCACATGAAAAAAGCGCATATGTTTACACGGTATGATACTCCCTGAACAGCTCCTCCACCGCCGCCTCGTAGGCCGCCGGCTTCTCCGCCTTGCGGATTTTTTTCAGAGGCTTTCCGGCGTCCTGGAAAAGCTGTCCCATATAGGTCCACAGCTCCTTCATCTTAAAGAGCACAGGCCTTATCCCCGGCATCTCCTCCCGGTACCACTGGTAGATCCGGTCATGAAATGTACGGAGGGCCTCCTTGTCCGGCATCTTCCCTCCCTGCAGCAGCAGATGGAGGGCCGGATTGACAAGAAGTCCTCTGCCGATCATCACCCGGTCCAGCTTTGGGAAGCGCTCTGTCAGAGCTCTCATATCCTCCTCTGACCGGATATCCCCGTTGTAGCAGACCGGATTCAGGCTGTGCTCTGCCCCGTAGGCAAAAAAATCCATGTGGACGGAGCCGCTGTAGAAATCCCGCTGGGTTCTGGGGTGGATGATGAGCTCCTTCAGGGGATACCGGTTGTAGATGTCAAGGAGCCGGAAGAACTCCTCCGGCTCCTCCACCCCCAGCCTTGTCTTCACCGAGATTTCCATATCCCCCAGAGGTCCCTCTCCCCCTCTTTTGCAGGCAGAGAAGACCTCCTCGAAAAACCGGTCCAGCTCCCTTGGTTTCGCCAGAAAGCCGGAGCCCCTGTACTTGGTCACGACAGTCCTGGAGGGGCATCCCAGGTTCAGATTGATTTCCCTGTAGCCCAGCTCCCCCAGCTTCGCCGCTGTGGTGATGAAATCCCGCGGATTGTTTGTGAGAAGCTGAGGCACCGTGCAAATGCCCTGGTTATGGGCAGGGAGTATGTCATTTTTCTCTCTGGCGCTGAACTTTCCCTTCTGTCCCGGTGCGATGAATGCTGTAAAATATTTGGATATGCCGGGAAACAGGCTGTGGTGCACGTTCCTGTGTATGTAGCCGGTAATTCCCTCCATGGGTGCAAAATAGTATTCCATCTTCTGTCCTCTTTCACGTCACTTTGTCCTACTACTCTAGCACGGTTTTGGGAAAAAGTCTACGCCGGCTTTGGCTATGACGGCTTTGACTACGGCTTTGGAAAGCGGATTTCCACCCGGAAGAGATCCGCCTCTGTAGACACCTGGAGGGTGCCGTGCATCAGCTCCGTAAAGCTCCTGGCTATGGCAAGGCCCAGGCCGGATCCCTCTGTATTTCTGGAGGCGTCTCCTCTCACAAAGCGATCCGTGATCTCCTCGGTGTCAAATGTAAGCTCCGCCGCCGACACATTTTTCATGCGGACCACCGCCTCCCTGTCCGTCTCCTCCACATCAATGAAGACTCTCGTGTGGGGGAGGGCGTATTTTGTGATGTTGACGATCAGGTTTTCAAAGACACGGTAGGCCTTCTGGCTGTCCAATCTTAGGACCACCTTCTCTCCCGGCAGGCTCCAGCGGATATCCAGGCCCGCGGCTTTGATGTCCCTGTCGTACTCCAGCTCCACCTGCTTTAAAAGCCCGATGATGTCCAGATCCATAAAGTGTAAAGTGACATTTTTGCTGGTGGCCTTGCTGATCTCAAAGAGGTCCTCGATCAGCACCTTCAGTCTCTGGGACTTCCGCTCCAGTATGCCGATGTACTCCCGCCTCTTCTCTTCGTCCTCCTCGTTCTTCAGGAGGTCCACATAGGTGATGATGGCGGTCAGGGGCGTCTTCAGGTCGTGGGACACGTTGGTGATCAGGTCTGTCTTCATCCGCTCGCTCTTCACTTCCCTCTCCACCGCCTTCCGGAAGCCGGCCTGTATCTTCACCAGCTCCTCCTGCACCGGCGTGAAAATGCCCGCGTCCCCCTCAATGGGGACGTCCAGCCTTCCCTCCGCCAGGGTGCTGGTGATCTTTAAGATCTGCCTGTACTGCCTCTGCACCCGGTTCAGATACCTGCGCAGGAACAGGAACAGGACTATGGAGTAGATGACCAGCGCCCACACATCATAGTACCACAGGAAGCTGATGAGCAGGATGGCGATAAAATTCAGGAGCACGATCTTCAGTATGAGCCGGTTCGTCCTGTCCCGGAAATCCAGGTGGAGAAGGGCGTCGTACTGGCTCCTCACCGTCTTTTTCATTGTCCGGCCGGCTCCCCTGGCCCTCTCCCTCACTGTGTCCGTCACGCCCCTGCCGCTGTCAAAGAGCCTGTATACCCCCCGCACCAGGAGACTGCGCTCCCGCAGGCAGGCTGCCGGCGACCGCAGGAAATCCCACAGGCATCCGCCGATCCAGAACAGGATGGAAAAGATCAGGAGCCACACAAGGAAGTTGACCCCAAAGTTCAGAGCCCGGTCCGCATCGGAGGAGCCGGACGCTGCCAGCAGCCTTCCGGTGCATGTCTTCCAGATCATGATAGCCGGCCAGATCATGGCGCAGGCCAGCAGGATGGCCGCCCCGGCCACCAGCTCAAGGGGCGCCCGGAAGATGGCCTCCTCCTTCTCCCTCTCCAATATCCTGTACAGGATGCCCGCCCCGCCGGACAGCACGGTCAGGAACAGCATGACCCATATGAAAGCAGAGCTGTCCAGGATCCAGCAGGCGTACAAATAGGTGCCCCCGTAGGCATCCGCCGCCATGGAGGCGGACAGGCAGGACTTTACATCATCCATGGTCATGCCGTACACTGCCGTCACATCCGCCGGGAGGGACATGGGCCATCTCTCCTGCATCTGCCACTCCCGCTCCAGAGCCTCCCATCCTGAGAGGAGGGACTCCTCTATCTGGTACTGCACGTCCCTGTCCAGATAGCTGCTGCCCACCTGGACATTTCCAAGACCCCCTTCACTGTCAAAGGAAAAGCTGACCCGGATGGCGTATCCGCCGCTCCCGGAGGCGTCCAGCTTTTCGGAAGCCCCCGCGCTGCTCTCAAGGAGAGCCTCACCGCCGTCGTCACAGAGGCAGTAGTCCATGTATTTTTCCAGCCTTCTAAAATCAGACGTGTCCATCTCCTCCCGCAGCTGGGACTCATCCATGTTCTTTGCGATCTCATTGTAGAGCACATAGTTGCCCTGCAAGAGGGGCGACAGCATATCGGAAAGATTAGCCGGTCCCTCGTACAGATCCTCCGTGGCCTTCTGCCCCGCCTCCTCAAAGGCGGGATAGAACAGCAGCATTGCAGCCGCGCACAGGCAGAGCACGGCCCCGGCCAGCGCCCGGAGTATCTTAGTCCTGTTTTTCGATCTTATATCCAACACCCCACACCACCTTTAAATATTTCGGATTTTTCGGGTCCAGCTCAATCTTCTCCCGGATATTACGCACGTGGACCATGACCGTGTCCGTGTTTATGGCCCTCTCCTGCCACACCCTCTCGTAAATTTCGTCCGCCGAGAAGACCCGGCCCGGATTTTTGGCCAGGAGGAGCAGGATTTTATACTCCAGGGGCGTCAGCTTCACGGGACTTTCGTCCACCGACACCTCCACTGTATCCTCGTTGATCTCCAGCCCGCCGATGACGTGGACGTTCCCCTTCACCTCCAGCTTCTCCAGGAACTTCCGGTATCGCCGCAGCTGGGAGTTGACCCTGGCCATCAGCTCCATGGGTGTGAAGGGCTTTGTCACGTAGTCGTCGGCCCCCAGGTTCAGGCCGGTGATCTTGTCCACCTCCTCGGACTTGGCCGAGAGCATGATGACAGGGAAATCATATTTCTCCCGCAGCTTCAGAGTCATCTGGATGCCGTCCATCCTCGGCATCATGATGTCCACAATGGCCAGATGGATCTCCTCCCTGTCCAGGATCTCCAGCCCTTCCACCCCGTCCCGGGCCTGGAATACCTTATATCCCTGACTTTTCAGGTAGATCTCCACCCCCTCACGGATTTCCTTGTCATCTTCCACGATCAAGATATGATTGATTTCCATAATTTCCTCCTGCTGTCTGTATCTTTTGCTTTTCTCCTCCAAGTATACTACTTCCCTCACCGGACAGAAAGTCCGGATTTTTGTCCCGCGGCGCCGCCGGGAGGGCAGGCATGTTCTTTCTTGTGACCCTGCCGTAGCCGTGGGCCCGCACAGTCACCTTTGAGAAGGGCAGAGGGATGGCGTACTTGTCCCATCGCCTCCAGAGCCGGATACAGGCGGAGTAGCGGAGGGTAAAGCCCGTAAACTCCGCCCCCAAAAGCTCCGCGAAGTAAAACGCCAGCCCTTTCGGCTCATGGCGGGGGCCCAGCGGGCCGTCCAGAGCCACGGCCAGGGAGGTGTCCCTCCCCCGAAGCTCCTCCAGTATCTCCTTCAGCTTTCCAAAGGAGGCCCGGCCGTCGGCCACCCGCAGGGCATGGCCGCCGCAGCTCTCCACCATCCTTTCAATGTAGTCTCCTCTCGTGTCCGCTGTGACAATGACGTGGACCGGCTTTGTCCTCCCGGCCACCTGCTCCAGCACCAGGTTCATACAGAAGCTGTCCTCATGCCAGAACCCGAAGATCTGGCGTCCGGGGCCAACCTGGTCCTCCACCCACTCCATCCGCAGGGTTCTCCTAAGTACTCTTAAATAGGTGAGGAAAAGAGACTGGAGAAGACTCCTCCCCATGTTCATACGCATATCTGTCCGCACAGCCTGCCGCCTCCTTTCGCCTCTTCTCCAGGCATCCTTCGTACATCCGCTCCGCCCGCATGGCCAGAAGGACGCTTCTGCAGCCCCGGACGCTGGCCCGGGCCCGGGCGCGCATTTCCTTCACAGCCGGCCCCTCCAGCGCCTTCCACACCTTCAGGCACCAGGCGTCCACATCCTCCGGCGCCAGATAGCCGTTCCTTCCGTCCTCCACCGCGTCCTCCACCCCGGTAGCCCTCACAGCCACCACCGGGCATCCGCAGGCCAAAGCCTCCTGGATGACGATGCCCTGGGTCTCCGACCTGGAGGCAAAGAGGAACAGGTCGCTGGCAGCCAGGTAGTGCTTCAGCTCCTGGTTGGGGATATTTCCGGTAAATGTGACCTCATCCTCCAGCCCCATTTTCCGGGCGAGCTCCTCAAGGGAAGCCCTCTGGGTCCCCTTCCCTATGACCAGGAGACGGAAGGGCTCCATGTCCTCCTCCTTCAGCCTGCGCATCCCCTCCAGGAGAAAGGGAATGTTCTTCTCTCTTTCCAGTCTGGACACGGTACAGAACAGATACCTCCTGCCCTGCAGGTATTTCTCCCTGATCTTCTCTGCCCGCCTTTCGTCTGTCTCAAAAAATTCCTCCCCAAGGCCGGTGGGGAGCACCTCCACAGGGGTTCTCACGCCCGTCTCCAAAATCTGTCTTTTCATCCCTTCGGATGGCGCCAGCACCAGGTCGCATTTCCCCGTGAACCACCGCATGTAGGCCGGCAGGATCAGATCCCTCCCCGCCCGGATCAGAAGCCGCCTTATGGGGCCCGCCTGCTCCTCCCGCCGGAACAGGGGAAAATAGTGGAGGTAATCCTGGTACTTGGTATGCCAGGTGTAGACCACAGGCACCTGGTACCTTCTCTTCAGCCAGAGGGCTGTATTTCCCATGAAAACAGGCTGGTGGACGTGAACACAGTCAAAGGACTCCCTCTCAAAGGCTTCCCTTACCTGGCGGGCCGCCACCTTCGGGTAGACCATGCCGTTTTTCATCCTCCTCTTAAAGCAGCCGCACCGGATCACATGCTCTTCCTGAGCTTCCAGCGCATCCCCCGGATCCTCTGTCTCCCCTTTTTCTTCCCCGTAGTCCGGAGCAAACACAGTCACCTCATGGCCCAGGGCGCGGAGGGCTCCCGCCTGTCTTTCCACGGAGACAGGCACACCTCCCACAAAGGGCCGGTAGTTGTTTGTCAGCATCGCGATCTTCATGTCTCATTTCCTCCTCTAGCTCAGTATGTGGATAGCGGCCTCCCCGAAGAAGTAGCCCGCTCCCACAAAGAGGAGGTTCCACAGAAAGATTCCAAGGACAGAGCTGACCGTGTATTTCACAAAATTCATCTTCACCATTCCTGCCGGGATGGAAATCAGGGTCCGCACCATGGGCAAAAGCTTGCTGACGAAGACGCCCACGCACCCCTTTTCCCGCAGGAACCGCATCTTTTCCTCTATGACAGGCTTCTGCTTTGGAAATTTCCTGAAATACCAGCCCAGCAGCCGGGTTCCACCTGTCCTCCCCAGAAGATAGAGAGCCCAGCTTCCCGCCAGCCCCGCAGCCACGGACAGAACCATCACCATGGGGAAGCTGATCTCCCCCTGGGAGGCCCAGATCCCCGCCAGCGGCATGATCACGCCGGCCGGGAAGCCGGGCAGGTTCAGGTATTCCAGAAAAACGATCAGAAATATGAAAAATGCGCCGTACTCAAGAAAATAGTTTGTAAGCGTCTGGATATCCATAGAACACATCCTCCTTTGTATGTATTTAGGATACCCACAATTTCTTAAGGAGCATGTGCTAAGAAACGAAAGATTTTCTAAAGAATATCCGTATTATAAATTTTCACAATTTGCCGTGCCTGAAAAAAGGAAATTATTGAATAATCACGATTTTGTCCTGGATATATTGACACTTCCACTGAATGGTGATATTTTTAGTTTGTCTAAAAAATAACAATCTAATTCAGGCAGATGTATGCTGCTGAAAGGAGACAACAATTATGAAAATAGTAAACATGGAAACAACAGATACATTTGACAGCAGTATGGGATTTCTTCACGACAGCTATGAGAGCGGTTCGCCTCTTAAATACGGAAAATACGGTATGGACTTGATCATGAAGGGAGATACCCGCGTAACAGACAATTCCCGCGAAATGGACCTGAAAATACCCGGATTTGACAAAGACGAGATTCATACAAGGGTTGAAAACGGCTACGTAACAGTCAGCGCCAAAAAAGAGGACGCAAAGGGCGAGAAATACTCCTGTCCCAAGCACTACGCGGGCTCCGTATCCCGCAGCTTCTATGTAGGAGAGGACGTCACAGAGAAGGACGTCACCTCCACTTTTGTAAACGGTACTTTGACACTGTCTATCGCCTGTTGACACAACCCCTTTCCTGTGCTACAGTTATAAAGCTGATATGCGGCAAATAACATAGCGCTAAAATTCTGATGTGGATTTTTCTGGCTCAGCCACTTTTCGCCACACACCTGCCTCTGGCAGATGTGTGGTTTTTTTGCTGCCGCCGGACCTCCGGGAAAGAAAGGAATAAAAAATAT
The DNA here is from genome assembly GCF_016900595.1 of Faecalicatena fissicatena. Classification (NCBI taxonomy): domain Bacteria; kingdom Bacillati; phylum Bacillota; class Clostridia; order Lachnospirales; family Lachnospiraceae; genus Faecalicatena; species Faecalicatena fissicatena. The sequence continues at coordinate 107,408 of NZ_JACLYY010000004.1, read as the reverse complement.
GAACGAGACATTTATGAAAGAGAAACCCATCCTGCCCCTCATCGCGTCCATGGCCCTGCCCATGGTCATCTCCATGCTGGTCAACTCCCTTTACAACATCGTGGACAGCTTTTTCGTGGCCCGCATCAGCGAGGACGCTATGACGGCCCTCTCCCTTGTCTACCCCCTGCAGAACCTGATCAACGCAGTGGCCATCGGCTTTGGCGTGGGCATCAACGCCCAGATCGCCTTCCACCTGGGAGCGGGAAATAAGGACCGGGCCGGCACTGCCGCCACCCACGGCATCCTTCTGTCCGCCATCCACGGCATCATCCTGTCCCTGGCCTGCATCGGGGCTATCCGCTGGTTCCTTGGCATGTTCACCTCTGACCAGCAGGTCATAGACCTGGGCGTGCGCTACAGTGTGATCGCCTTCTCCTTTTCCATCGTCATCTCCGTGGGGCTTGCATTTGAGAAGATATTCCAGGCTGTCGGCCGGATGAAGCTGACCATGCTGAGCATGCTCTCCGGCTGCATCGCCAACATCATCCTGGACCCGGTCCTCATCTTCGGCCTGGGGCCCTTCCCGGAGCTTGGCATAGAGGGGGCCGCCATCGCCACCGGCGCGGGGCAGGTGCTGACGCTGGCTGTCTACCTCATCGTCTACAGCAGATTTCCCCTTCCCCTGAAGATCAGCCGCCGCTATCTGGCCGCTGACAGGCAGATGGACGCAAAGCTCTACTCGGTGGGCATCCCCGCCACTTTAAACCTGGCTCTCCCCTCGGTCATGATATCCGCACTCAACACCATCCTGGCAGCCTGGTCCCAGAGCTATATCGTCATCCTGGGCGTCTACTACAAGCTGCAGACCTTCCTCTATCTCCCCGCCAGCGGCATCGTCCAAGGGATGCGCCCTGTCATCGGCTACAACTACGGCGCCGGGGAGCGGGAGCGGGTGAGAAAGATTTACAGGGTCACCCTGGCCATGTGCGCCGTCATCATGGTGGCGGGCACCCTAGTCTGCCTGACAGTGCCCCACCTCCTGATCGGACTTTTCACGGAAAATCCGGAGACCATCCAGGCGGGAGCTGCTGCCCTCCGCATCATCAGCGCCGGCTTTATCGTGTCCTCTGTGTCTGTTACATCCTCAGGGGCCCTGGAGGGCATTGGCAAGGGCTTCCCCTCCCTCATCATCTCCCTGTGCCGGTACATTGTGGTCATCCTCCCGGCCGCCTTTATCCTGAGCAGGCTCATAGGGCCCTCCGGCGTGTGGCACGCCTTCTGGGCAACGGAGCTGATCACGGCTGTGGTCGCCTTTGCCGTGTACCGGAGGGCGGCCGTCCTTTCGGACTGACGCCGGGCTCACGCTGCCCTGACTGAGTTTCTCTGTGCTGGCGCCGGGCCGGTACCGGCGGCACAGCTCCTCCAGCTTTTGGAAATCGCTGCACCTTGCCGCCACAGCGGACTTCTCTCCTCCCACCTTTTTCCGGTACAGGAGCAGGGCGCTGCGGCGGATCTTTTCCTGTATCTTTTTGATGTATCTGTACTCTGCCCGCAGCAAATCTCTGTACTTTTCATCCTCCACCCGGGCAATATCCACATACTCGTATTGCCCCTCCGGGACAGGAAACATATTGTTCAGGTTGATGACCGCATAGCTTTTCACTTTGATAAAATCCAGACTGTCTCTCATCTGCGCGTGCTTTGCCTTGAAGGATGAGAGGGGCGCAAAATAATCCATGCAGCCTATGCGCAGCACGATGCCGATATATTTGCGCTCCTGCCGTCCTCCCTCCCGCCGATTGCAAAAAAGATGGGGCGCGCAGGGGAGAAGATAGTCCACATAGTCTTCTTTGATGTGGTAAAACTTGATATGACTCATTCCGCCTCCTTGTCAGAACGCACTTCCAGACTTTAGAATTCTCATGACTTTTGGAAACTTTGAAGATCTTCACGAATAAAAAGATAACACCGGAGGCAGCCTGGGCTGCCTCCTCTGTGTCTCATCCGCCAGGAAAGGCGGACACTCTTAATTTTCTCACTTGGGGCTGAGATACACCCTCTTCGAATACATCCAGTATAGCTTAGCCTGCGCAAAAAAGCAAGCGCTTTATGTCTCTTATTAGCCTTTGCCGGACAGCACCATCAGCGCCTCGTAGGGCTGCAGTCTCCCCTGCTTCCAGCCGCTTCGCCCGCCTGCCTCTTTGTCTTCCCCGGCGCAGCTGTGGATCAGCACCTGGCCCTCTGCCCACTCCTTCGGCAGGTCACAGACGGCGTCCTCCCCCGAGAAGTTGGCAAGGACGAGAAGCCGGGTATCTCCGCTTGTCCTTGTGTAGGCAAAGATCTTTTCATCCTCCGGGAAGAGGAGCTCAAATCTTCCGTCCACAAAAACCGGGTACTCCTTTCGCAGAGCAACCAGCTTCTGATAAAACCGGAACACGGAGTCCGGATCCGCCATCTGCGCGGCGGCGTTGATCTCCCGGTAATTCGGGTTCACCTCGATCCAGGGCTCTCCCGCCGTAAAGCCGGCGCACCTGCTGTCGTCCCACTGCATGGGCGTGCGGGCGTTGTCCCGGCTCTTGGCGTAGATGGAGGCCATCACGTCGTCCCTATCGTAGCCTGCTTCCACCCTCTCCTCATAGAGGTGCAGCGTCTCGATATCCCTGTAGTGGCTGATATCCTGGAAGCGGACATTGGTCATGCCCAGCTCCTCCCCCTGGAAAATGTAGGGCGTGCCCTGCATGCCGTGAAGGACACAGGCCAGCATCTTGGCGGATCTTGTCCGGTACTTCCCGTCGTCTCCCCACCTGGAGACGATCCTTGGCAGGTCGTGGTTGTCCCAGAAGAGACTGTTCCAGCCCTTGCCGCCAAGCTCCACCTGCCATTTTGCCAGCGTCTCTTTCAGCTTCACCAGGCTTAAAGGAGCCAGATCCCACTTTGTCTTCCCCTCCTGCTGGTCCAGGCCGATGTGCTCGAACTGGAACACCATGGAGAACTCACTGCCGTCCGGATTGCTGTAGAGCTTCGCTCTCTCCGGGTCTGCTCCCCAGGCCTCCCCCACAGTGATGAGGTCCCCCTTCTGGAAGGTCTCCCGGCTCATCTCCCGGATAAACTCGTGGAGTCTGGGGCCGTTGGCTGTGATCCTCCGGTCCGGCTCCTTGGCGATCTGGTCAATGACATCCAGGCGGAAGCCGCCCACGCCCTTGTCCATCCACCAAAGGATCATGTCGTAGATCTCCCGGCGCACCTTCTCATTTTCCCAGTTAAGATCGGGCTGCTTCACGGAGAACTGGTGGAAATAATACTGCTGGAGCTCCGGAACCCACTCCCAGGCCGGCCCGCCAAAGGCCGCCTCCATGTCATTGGGAAGCTCTCCTTCCACCCCGTCACGCCAGACATAGTAGTCGTGGTACGGGTTGTCCCTGCTCTTTTTCGCCTCCTGGAACCAGCGGTGCTCGTCGGAGGTGTGGTTCAGCACCAGATCCATGATGATGCGGATCCCCCGCTCCTTTGCCTCCGCAATGAGCTCCTCCATGTCGGACAGGCTGCCGAACATGGGGTCAATGTCCTGGTAGTCCGATATGTCGTAGCCGTTGTCGTCCTGGGGAGACCTGTACACAGGCGAGAGCCAGATGGCGTCAATACCAAGCTCTTTTAAATAGTCCAGCCGGCTGATGATGCCCTGGATATCCCCGATACCATCCCCGTTGCTGTCCTGGAAGCTGCGGGGGTAAATCTGATAGACCACCGCCTGCTGCCACCATTTTCTATCCGGTTTTCTCTCTGTCGTTCTGCCACTCATGCGCTTTCATCTCCTTTCCTTCCGCCGGATCAGCGTTCCCTTGCTTTCCAGCACTCCGTCTTCAAATCTTCTGGCGAAGAGGATCTCACCCTCCGGCCTGACCTCCATATCCTCGTCCGAACAGTTCAAGAGCACCTCGATCTCATTTTGCTGGCCGTCCAGCTTGATGTACTCCACGCAGCGGTCATTTTCATATTCGCGGGGAAAGTGAAAATAGAGACTCCGGCAGGCGTCCTCCTGCCTCCTCATGCGAATGAGGGAGCGCATGGCCGCGATCCTCTCCCGGTTCTGTGCTCTGTCCAGCTCATCCCAGGGCATACACCTTCTGCAGTCCGGGTCGTGGCCGCCCTCCATGGCGATCTCTGTCCCATAGTAGATGCAGGGGCTTCCCGGCATAGTAAAGAGGACCGCAAGCTGCTGGTAAAAAATATCCAGGTCATGGAACCGGTTCATAAGCCGCTCCGTGTCGTGGGAGTCCAGAAGGTTGAACATGACGTTGTTGTTCTGCTGCATGTACATGGTGTAGCAGCGGTTGATCATGTACTCGAACTCCTCTTTCTTCATGCTCTTGTCCAGGAAAAAATCATGGATGCCGCTCATAAGGGGGTAGTTCATGACTGAGTCGTACTCATCCCCCATGAGCCACTGGCTGGCGTCATGCCAGATTTCTCCCAGGAGGTAGATATCCTCCCTGCACTTCTTCAGATGCTCCCGCATCTTCTTCAGGAAACGGTGGGACACCTCATTTCCCACGTCAAAGCGGATGCCATCGATATCAAAATCCCGGATCCACCCCTCGCACACGCCGCAGAAGTAATCGATGACCTCATCGTTGTTGGTGTTGATCTTTGGCATCCAGTCCGCAAAGGCAAAGGAGTAGAACCTTCCGTCCCTTGTGTCCTCATGCTTATCCGGCAGGGGCCACTGGTGGACCATGAACCAGTCCGCGTAGGGGGAATCCTGCCCGTTCTTCAGCACATCCTGCCAGGGGGCGAACCTGCGCCCGCAGTGGTTGAACACCGCGTCCACCATGACCCGGATCCCCAGGGCGTGGGCCTCCTTCACCAGTCTGGCAAAGGTCTCCCCGTCCCCGAAATGAGGATCGATCCTCGTGTAATCTGTGGTGTCATACTTGTGGTTGGACTCCGCCTCCATGATAGGGTTGAGGTAGATCCCGGTGATCCCCAGGTCTGCCAGGTAAGGAAGTTTCTGTCGGATCCCCTCCAGGTTTCCCCCGAAGCGCTCCTCGTTGGTGACAGGCCCCTTCCGCCAGGGAACGATATCTCCCTCCGGGGCAGCGCTGTCCCGGGCAGCTCCTTCCGCGCCGGAAACTCCCCGGCAGAAGCGGTCCGGGAAGATCTGGTACCAGACCGTGTCGTTGACCCAGTCGGGGGTCCGGTTTACATCCGCCGGGTTCATCCAGGGCACAGTAAAGCACTGGATCATCCTTCCCTCCATATCCATCTGCTCCTGGGTCAGGAAACCGTCCTCGCAGTAGTACCAGACTTCTCTGTCCGTGTGCAGTTCAAAGTAATATTTACATCTCTTGTAAGGTGGAACCAGAGTGGTGGTCCACCAGATCTGATGGCGGAGCCTCTTTTTGTAGACGATCTCCTCCCTCTTCCCGGTCCACTTCTCTTTCCCGCCAAGGATGCCCGCCTCGAAGGGGTCTCCGTGATGGATGAACACCCGCTTCACGTCGTAGCCGGTCTTTAAGTTGACCACCAGCTCGTCTTCATTTAAAGGATAGCTCATCTGCTCTGAAGTTTTGTGGTAAACGCCTGTAAATTCCATCTTTTATACCTCTTTCCGGGCCTGGATCTGTTTTCTGTATCCTGCAAGTTCCCGTCCGGCTCTGTCAAAGTCCGGCATATGCCACTCCCAGTTGGGGGAGCCCACTGTTCCCGGTGTGTTCATATGGCCCTCCCGGCCAAGTCCCAGAATGTCCTGCATGGGGATGATGGCGTACTGGGCCGGGCTGTGCAGCAGGTAGGTGATCAGCCTGTCCTTCACGGACCCTGCCCTGCACCCTTCCTTTTTAAGGAAGCGGCGCACCTTCCGCCTGGCGGCGGGGCTTAAATTCCCGTACCATTCCATAAGTGTGTCATTGTCATGGGTGCCGGTGTATATGATCATGTTTTCTGTGTCTTCCGAGATATCACGGGCGTACTTTCCGCCTGTCTCAATGGAGAAGACAAGGATCTTCATGCCCTTTAAATGGTAGTGCTCTTTCAGCGTCAGAACCTCCGGACGCAGATCTCCCAGATCTTCCGCCACCAGCTCCACGTCGGGCAGCTTCTCCGTCAGCAGATCCAGCACCTCGTACCCGGGCGCCTCGATCCAGTCTCCCTCCACGGCTGTGGGGCAGGAGGCCGGGATCTTCCAGTAGGTGTCAAAAGCGCGGAAATGGTCGATGCGCACAATGTCAAAAAGCTTTCCGCTGTAGCCGATCCGGTCCAGCCAGAACTGATAGTTCTGCTCCTTCATGTAGTCCCAGTCGTAGATGGGATTGCCCCATCTCTGCCCTGTCTCACTGAAATAGTCCGGCGGAACGCCTGCTATGAAGATGGGACGTCCGTCCGTGTCCAGAAGGAAATTGTCCTTTCCTCCCCACACGTCCACAGAGTCCACGCCCACGTAGAAGGGCACGTCCCCCATGATGCGGATACCGTTTTCGTTGGCCGCTTTTTTCACCTTCATCCACTGGCAGAAGAACATATACTGGAGGAACACCTGGAAATCCGCCTCTTCCTTTTCCGGGGCAGTCAGCTCCCGCCGGGTCTTGGTCCAGTTTTTATCCTCCTCTTTCCACTCGTTCCAGCATGTGCCGCCGTTGCTTATCTTAAGGGCGCGGAACACGCCGTACTCCCAGGCCCACTCCTGCCGGGCGAAGGTCCGGAACTCTTCCTTCTGATCCAGCCCCTGCTCCCGGAATGCCTGCCAGGCCTCCTTAAGATAGGGAAGCTTGAAAGCGCGCACCGCATCGTAATCCACCCGGACTGCCTTTTCCCGGAACACCTCCGGCTGCTCTTTCAGAAGCCCTTCCTGGAAAAGCACATCCAGACTGATATACAGCTCGTCTCCTGCGTAGGATGAGTAGGGCTGATAAGGCGAATTGCCGTAGCCCACAGGGTTCAGGGGAAGGATCTGCCAGATCCCTGCCCCGCTTTCCTTCATCATCTCGATCCATCTGTATGCCGCCGGGCCCAGCTCCCCGATCCCCGTCCGGGAGGGGAGGGAGGACACGGGCATCAGTATGCCTGTCTGTCTCATGGTAATACCTCTCTTATCTATTTTACAGATGCCAAATGTCTCTGTTGTACTCCGCAATGGTGCGGTCTGAGGAGAAGAAGCCTGCCTTTGCAATGTTCACCAGCATCTTCTTCGCCCATGCCTTCTCGTCCTCGTAGTCTGCGAGCATCTGCTCTTTTGTGCGGATGTAGTCCTTCACATCCAGAAGGGTCATGAACCAGTCTTTGCCCACGATCTCCTTGTAGAGTCTTCCTAAGTTCACCGGATCGCCGATCATGATCATCTCCTTGCTGATGATAAAGTCCACCAGCTCCTCGATCTGCGGATCGCTCTCGTAGATGGCTCTGGAATTGTAGGCGCTGTCAGCGTAGAGCTGGATGACCTTCTCGGACTTCTCGCCGAAGATATAGATGTTGTCGTCCCCCACAAGCTGGTGGATCTCCACATTTGCCCCGTCCTCGGTTCCCAGGGTCACGGCTCCGTTCAGCATGAACTTCATATTTCCGGTTCCGGAGGCCTCTTTGGACGCCAGGGAGATCTGCTCGGAAATGTCGCAGGCCGGGATCAGCTTCTCAGCCTTTGTCACATTGTAGTTTTCCACCATGACGATGCGCATGTACTTGTTGACATCCGGATCGTTGTTCACAAGCTGCTGCAGACAGAGGATCAGATGGATGATGTCCTTTGCGATGGTGTAGGCCGGAGCAGCCTTGGCGCCGAAGATCATGGTGATGGGTCTTGCCGGCAGGTTGCCCTTCTTGATCTCCTTGTATTTGTAGATGGCGTAGAGGGCGTTCATCTGCTGTCTCTTGTACTCGTGGAGACGCTTGATCTGGATATCAAATATAGAATTCTCGTCCACGTCTACATCCTGGGTCATCTTCAGATAGTTCTTCAGCTCCACCTTGGCGTCTTTCTTGATCTCTCTGAGACGCTGGAGCACTTTCTCGTCATCCTTGTATGCCAGCAGTTTTTCAAGCTGGGAAGCGTCCTCCACATACTCTTCTCCGATAAGCTCCTTCAGATAATCCGCAAGCTCATGGTTGCAGTGGAGAAGCCAGCGGCGGAAAGTGATGCCGTTTGTCTTGTTGTTGAACTTCTCCGGGTAAATATCATAGAAAGGCTTCAGCTCGGACTCTTTGAGTATCTCTGTGTGGAGGGCAGCCACACCGTTCACCGCATAGCCGTAGTGGATGTCGATGTGGGCCATGTGTACCCGGTCCATCTTGTCGATGATGTACACTCTCTCGTCATGGAAGTCCCTTCTCACCCTTGCGTCCAGCTCGCGGATGATGGGCATAAGCTGGGGAACCACCTTCTCCAGGTAGGCGATGGGCCACTTCTCCAGAGCCTCTGCCAGAATGGTGTGGTTCGTGTAGGCGCATGTCTTTCTCACCACGTCGATGGCTGTGTCCATATTGAAGCCCTTCTGGGTTGTCAGGATACGGATCAGCTCCGGGATCACCATAGTAGGATGGGTGTCGTTGATCTGGATGCACACATGCTCGTGGAGGTGATACAGGTCCACGCCTCTCTCCTGTGCCTCTTTCAGAATGAGCTGGGCCGCGTTGCTGACCATGAAATACTGCTGGTAGATGCGCAGCAGCTGTCCCGCCTCATCGCTGTCGTCAGGGTAGAGGAACAGGGTCAGGTTCTTCTGGATATCGCTCTTATCAAACTGGATGCCGTCGTGGATGATGCTCTCGTCCACAGAGTCCAGGTCAAAGAGGTGGAGCTTGTTGCACCCGCTCTTGTACCCCGGCACATCGATGTCGTACATGGTGGAAGTAAGTGTAAAGTCCTTAAATGGCACTTCAAAATGGCAGTCTGTCTTTGTAAGCCATGTATTGTCTGTGATCCAGGGGTTTTTGTCCTCCCACTGCTTGTTGTCCGCAAACTTCTGGAGGAACAGTCCGTCGTGGTAGTTAAGTCCCACGCCGTCCCCGGCAAGTCCCAGTGTAGCGATGGAGTCAAGGAAGCAGGCCGCCAGACGTCCAAGGCCTCCGTTTCCAAGGGACGGCTCCAGCTCCACCTCCTCGATCTGTGTCAGATCGTGGCCGTATTTTTTCAGCACTTCCCTTGTCTCCTCAAAAACTCCCAGGTTGATCAGATTGTTGGACAGAAGCTTTCCGATGAGAAATTCCGCGGAAATGTAATATAATTTCCTGTCTCCTGTGTTGGCCTTCATGCCCTGCATTTTTTCCTTTGTCACAAAGAGAAGGGCTGTGTAGATCTCCTCCTTTGTGGCGTCTTTGATATCTTTCTGAAATTTCTCCTGCAATACACGCTGTAATGCCTGTTCCATAATGAATACTCTCCTTTTCACATCTGATATTTCATAAACACTACGGTATTATTATACCATGGCCGCACAGCGGCCATGGGCCTCTGGCAGATGCGCGGCGGATTTCTGCGGTTCCGCAGAAACCGCTCTATGCGCAGGTATAATAACCACGCTGTGGTTATTATACCCTATTTTTCCAGTTTTTCATAGACCCGAAGCAGTTCTCCCACACTCCAGGCCTGGGCGAAGCACCCTCTGGAGACCGTGGGGAACGCCCCGTCATAGATCTCCGGAAGCTGTCCTGCGCATCCCTCCCTGAGGGCGCTCTCCAGTCCTTCCATCTGCTCTCTCACCTTTTCTTTCGCAGCCCGGGAATAACCGTGGACTTTCAGATAAGCCAGGTAGTAGGCTCCCAGGGGGAAGGGCCAGACCGTCCCCTGGTGGTAGGCCATGTCCCGCTCCATCATCTCTCCGCCGTAGGAGGGGTGGAACTGGGGATCGTCCCTCTCCAGGGTTCTCAGTCCGCAGGGGGTCCACAGCTTTTCAAAGACGGTCTCCACCACCCTTTTCTCCTTCTCCTCATCCAGCATGGTAAAGGGGAAGGATACGGCCCAGATCTGGTTGCACCGGATCTGAACGTCCGCGCCGGTTCCGGACACCAGGTCCTTAAGGCACCCCTTTTCCTCCATCCAGAACTGCTCTGTGAAGGAACGCTTCACCTGCTCTGCCAGCCTGGCGTATTCCCCCGGCTCTTTTCCCGGCAGGGGGGCCAGCCGCTCCATGATCCGCAGGGCGTTGTACCAGTACGCGTTGATCTCCACCGGTTTCCCGTGGCGGGGCGTGGGAAGGATATCCCCGATGCGCACGTCCATCCACGTCACCTGGTCCAGCCCCCGTCCCGCCATGATAAGGCCGTCCCCGTCCATATGGATGCCGTAGTCCGTGCCTGTCCTGTAGGCCTCGATGATCCGCTCCATGACCGGGTACATCTCCCGGACAAAGTCCCCATCTTCCGTCTTTTCATAATAAAGCCAGACGCAGTTGATAAAGAGAAGGGCCGCGTCCACCGTATTGTATAAGGGCTCATTTTCCCCTTCCGGGAAGAGGTTGGGCATAAGACCATGCTTCTCATAGGCCGCAAATGTGCGGAGAATGTCCTTTGCCGTGTCGTACTGTCCTGTGGACAGGCTGACGCCAGGCAGCGCGATCATGGTGTCCCGCCCCCAGTCCTCAAAGAAGGGGAAGCCGGCCAGGATGGTCTTTCCCCCTGTGGAGGCCCTCTCTGACACAAACTGGGCCGCGCTCTTTACAAGCACATCCGCAATTTCGTCTTGAAAACCAGCCTTCCGGGACAGTTCCTGCCGGAACTGCTTCGCCCGCTCTATGACTTCCCGGGCCCCGGGAAAGACGAAAGTCTCCCCCGGCGCCTCCAGGTGCCAGACCACCTCCAGGACTCTCTCCTCCCCCGGGGGAACCGTCATTCCCATCTGATGGAGAGCCACGGCGGATCCGCACTCTCTTCTGCCGTCGCAGGCGTCATAGCGGTAATAGTATGTCTCTTTTTCCGGCCTTATCTGCCTGTCATGGCCGTTTGTCCGGTAAACCAGCGTCCCTGCCTCCCCGGCAATTTTTCCGTCCACGAAGGCAGGCTCCCTGCCCGGATCCAGATCCTCCCCCTTGGGGGTGAACTGATAGAAGGGAGTAACCAGAAAGGTTCTGGCCTCCCGGCTTCTGTTGGCAATCTCATAGCGCAGGGCAATGGTGTTCTCCCCCTGCTCCATGGCCGCCTCCTTGCGGATCTCCACACCATCCGCCTGGAACTGCCAGACGGGAGTGTCCTCCCATGTAAAGGAGGAAAGATACCGGTATCCCGCCTCCCCCGAGCCGTCTGCCATCTCCTGGGTGGAGAGGACCGTGTCCCCCACCTGCTCCCGGAGACGGTGGATGATGTTGTACCTGCTGTTGGGGGATTTCACACAGGCCATGAAAAACGCGTGATCGTTTCTGGCCGCCGCCCCGGCTGCTGTAAGAGACGAGAAACCTCCCAGGCCGTTTGTCATCAGATAGCAGGTCTCCTCGCTTCTTTCTACTGTCTTAAACTCCTGTCTGCCGTATATCCACTTCATCTCTTACTTCTCCTGTTCCCTTCTTCCAAGTATGACCATGCTCACCGGCTCCACAGCGATCTCTCCCCGGGCCGGCTCCGGCTTCTCCCACCGGAAGCTGTCCTGTCCGTCAGCCAGCACTTCCCAGTCTCCCGCGGGCAGCTGGCAGTCCTCCCGCTCCTTCCGGCTGTTGTAGATCACCTGGACGGTGTCCCAGGCAGCCCTCTGGCGTCCTGAGTCCGGCTGGTTGTCCACGAAAAAGCCTACCACGCCGTCCCTGGTCCACTGGCCGTATATGCGTCTCCAGGCCTCCCGGCTCTTGTCGCACAGTCCGGGCAGCCGTTTCCTAAGGGCGATCAGTCCCCTGTAGTAGTCCACAAGCTCCCGCTCCCGCCAGGCCTTTCTCCAATCCAGACGGTTGATCTCTATGGGGGCGTTGTAGCTGTCCTCCATACCGTCCTTGGACCGGGCAAACTCCTCGCCGGACAGAAGGAAAAGCCTTCCCTGGCAGGTCATGTAGATCCCTGCAGCCAGCCGGTACTCCCGCTTCCTCAGCTCCTCGTCCGTGGTGGTCTCGGAAAGTTTGTCCCAGAGCGTCTGGTTGTCGTGGGAGGACACGTAGGTGATGATCTGGGAGGGCGCCTTGGCGCCGGAGGGTCCGTCCCCGCCGCACCAGGCCCGGACGCTGTTTAAGATGTCCGTCTCCATGCCCGGAGCTCCGTTTACAAACCCGGGTTCTTTCAGCTCCAGAGCCGATCCCTTGATGGCGTCCCTTGTATTGTCGCAGAACATCCCTGTGTTTTTGTCCAGATTGTGAATGTTCTGCTTTAATGCCTGCTCCTTTTCCTGCTCCATGGCTGTGCGGTCCGCCGCCCAGGGCTCCCCGAAGAGGATTTTCTCCCCCTTCCCGTACTTATCATCCAGAGCGGCGCGGATCCGGTTCATAAGATCCACATCCAAAAGCCCCATCAGGTCAAACCGGAACCCGTCCATATGGTACTCCTGCGCCCAGTAGAGGACGGACTCCAGAATATATTTGGCGCACATCTCCCGCTCGCTGGCCACATCGTTGCCGCAGGCGGAGCCGTTGGATGCGGTGCCGTCCTCGTTTACCCGGTAGAAATACCAGGGCACGGTCCGCTGGAACCAGGAGTCCAGAGAGTAGGTGTGGTTGTACACCACATCCATGATGACCCGGAAGCCCTGGGCGTGGAGGGACCGGATCATCTCCTTCAGCTCCCGGATGCGCACTTCCCCCCGGGAGGGGTCTGTGGAGTAAGATCCCTCCGGCACATTGTAGTTCACCGGGTCATAGCCCCAGTTGAAATCCGCCCCCTTGCCGGTCTCATCCACAGAACCGTAATCGTAGACCGGCATCAGCTGGATGTAATTCACCCCCAGCTCCTTCAGATAGGAAATACCGGTGGGATGCACGCCGTCCCCGTCCAGGGTTGTGTCCGTGTGGAGAAACGCCGTGTATTTCCCCCTGGTCTCTTCCGGAAATCCGCCGGATCTGTCCCAGGAAAACTCCTTCACATGGAGCTCGTAGATGACCGTCTCCTGCTCCAGGGCAGGCGGCCGGTCCTCCTGCCAGCCCTCCGGGTCCGTCTTCTCAAGGTCCACAACCATGCTGCGCTGCCCGTTGACCCCGCAGGCCCTTGCATAGGGATCAGCAGAAAAAACCGTACGCCCCTCCATCTGCAGAGTAAAATCATAATAAATCCCGTGTAGATTTCGCTTCGTACGGTATTCCCACACTCCCTTTTCGCACTTTTCCATAGAGTGTCTCTCAAAAGCCTCTGTCCCGCTCCCTTCCCGGTACAGGTTCAGGATTACCTGATCCGCAAAAGGGCTCCACAGGCGGAAGGCTGTTCCTTCTCTTGTGATGAGTGCGCCCAGAGACGCGCCCTCACACACATATTTTTCTTTAAATTCCTGTGTTGAATAAATGTCTTTCCACTGCCTTGCTGTCTTTCTCATCCTGCCACACCTCATACTGTAGTTTATATTTATCCTTTATGCCACACAGCTCTCTTAGCCTTTCACCGCTCCGGAAAGTCCGTCCACGTAGTATCTCTGCATGAACAGGAAGAGAGCGGCGATCGGTATGGAGATCAGCACCGCGCCTGCGGCAAAGCTTGTATACCAGCTGTCGATGTACTCCTTCTGCAGCATCTGCCACAGTCCGATGGCGATGGTGTACTGGTCCGAGTTGGCCCGGCAGATGACTTTCGCAAAAATGAAGTCCAGCCAGGGGGCCATGAAGGATGTCAGTACTGTGTAGATGATGATGGGCTTGCTCAGGGGCAGCGTGATCTTTGTGAAGATCTGCCATCTCGTACATCCGTCCAGAAGCGCCGCCTCATCCACCGCAATGGGGATGGTGTCGAAAAATCCTTTGGCAATCTGGAAGGAAAGGCCGGCTCCTCCGGAGTACACAAGGATCAGCGCAACCCGGATCAGATTGCCCTCCGTCATTCCCATGGCCTTCAGTATAAAGTACACGGCGATCATGGACATGAAGCCAGGGAACAGTCCCAGGATCATGGCCATATTCATGTACGGCTTTCTCAGCTTAAATTTCAGCCTGGACAGGCAGTAGGAAACCGCCAGCACATAGAAAGTCGAAAGGATACAGGAAAAGATGGCGATGATCAGCGTATTCATGAACATCTGCGGGAAGTTCAGAATGGATGTATCCGTAAAAAGCTTCACATAGTTATCCAGCGTAAAGGACTGGGGGAAGAAGGTGGACACGTAGGACCCCTTCTCTGCCCGGAAGCTGGTGAGGATGACCCAGATAATAGGGAACACCCAGATGACAGCCAGCACACCCAGCACCACATGGACGATGGAGTTGTTGATAAAACGTCTTCTCTTTGCAGAATGCATTTTCTGTCCTGCCATTTTCTAGAACCCTCCTTCTTCTTTGTATGATCTGCTGTTCCGGTATGTGAGCAGAGCTCCCACAGCCAGGATGATGAACGTCAGGATACCGATGACAGCGCCGATATTGTAGTACTGCTTGTCAATGGTCAGCTTGTACAGCCAGGTTACAAGCAGGTCCGTGCTTCCTGCCGTGGACGCCAGATCCGTCACCGGGTCTCCTCCCGACAGCAGGTAGATGACATTAAAGTTGTTGACGTTTCCTGTAAATGTAACGATAAGGTACGGTGTCGTCACGTACAGCATGTAGGGCAGCGTGATCTTTGTGAAAGTCTGGAACGCGTTGGCTCCGTCCACCTTTGCCGCCTCGTAGAGCTCCGCCGGAATATTCTGGAGCACACCGGTAAGCTGCAGCAGGGTGTAGGGAACACCTACCCAGATATTGACCACGATGACCGTCACACGAGCCCATGTTGGATCCGTGAAGAATGGAAGGCTGGCATCCTGGGCAATGAGGCCCAGATTTCTCAGCAGCACGTTGATGGCTCCCTCGGGCTGCAGCATAGTCCGCATGATCAGAAGGGATACGAACATAGGCACCGCACAGGAGAGCACAAAGCAGAACCTCCAGAAGCCTTTGGCCCTTGTCCCCTTCCGGTTGATCAGAAGAGACACGATCATACCGAAGATATAGTTGCTGAATGTGGCAAAGAATGCCCACACAAGAGTCCATACCAGCACAGGCCAGAATGTGCTTCCGATGATACTGCCGGAGTCAAAGAGGGCCGCGAAGTTTTCAAGCCCCACCCAGTCAAACAGCATCAGATGGTTGTCGATCTTGCTGTAGTTCGTGAACGCCATGCAGATCATAAAGATCAGCGGCAGCACGGTAAAGGCAAAGATAAATACCACCGGCGGCGTCATGAGAAGCCTGTGCAGGTTCTCGTGGAGCAGGGATTTCAGATCCTCTCTGAAATTGTTGACATGGCGCCCCTCTTTTGCCAGGCACTCCGCCTTGTAGGCGCTCCTCAAGGCTCCCCGCCATGCGCAGACCATAAGCAGCGTCAGGAGCACGGTAGCCACGCCGTACAGAAGGATCAGCACCGACTGGTCGCCCTCTGTGTATGTGTAGATCTGGTTTGCCTCATCCCACACTTCCTTCTGGGGTACGGAACCCAGGGAGGGGAGCATGGCCAGAAAGCCGGCCCCGTTTACCACCATAAACACAATGTATGCCACTTCCACGGCCAGATAGATCAGTCCTTTTATGATCTGTCCGTGCATAATATTTCCAAATCCCATGAGGACCATGGAGAGCTTTGTCTCCATACCGCCCTCTCTGATGGCTCTCGTACATGTATAGGGAGTCGGAAAATCATTTACTTTCTTTTTTATAATTCCCATCCTCGTCACCTCATTGCCTTCTGTTATGAAATTCCATCACTATTCATTGCATCGTTCATCTCTTCGGTCTGCTCCGCTGCATTGTCGTGGGTAATGTTTCCGTTTCGGATACCCTTGCCCATGTTCTCCACAGGCGTCCAGCAGTTGTTCATCTTAGACACAAAAGGCTGAAGGATGGACGTGTTTTCAAATGTATTGTTCTGGGCAGCCACAAGCTCGTCCCCGGCAAAATCCGGCTGCTCCAGCAGTTCCGTGTGGCAGGGGATGACGCTGCACATCTCGTAGTGTGCCTGCTGCGCCTCCTCAGATCCAAGGAACACAGCCAGCTCGATGGCCGCCACCATGTTGTCGCAGTTGGGATTGACACCGATGGCCTTGGATCCGGCGTAAGCCATCATCTGCACTTCTTTCCCGTTCAGTGTGTAGGTGGGAAGGGAGGCAACTCCCATATTGTCCCCCAGCGCTTCCTTCACCGCGTTGGCGTCCCATGAGCCGGAGAACATGGCGTTGATGCTGCCGTCGCGGAGCCCCGCGATACCGGAACCGTCGGCATCGATCCGGAAATTCGGATGGCTCTCCAGATCGATCAGATAATCCGTCACTTCCTGTGCTTTCTCACCGCCAAAATCCACCCCTGCGTCCTCGTCTGTTCCGTCCCCGAACAGGGTACAGCCGTTGCCGATATAGAAGGCCGGCAGATACCAGGAGTTTGTGAAGGGGAAGGATACTACTCCCTTCTCCAGCATGGTGTCAAGGTTCTTGATATCCTCCTCGGAAAATACCGATTTGTCGTAGTACATGAACCATGTGTTGGTGGTGAAAGGCACGCCGTAGAGGTTGGCGTCCATGGTAAGGGAAGCGATAACCTCCTCCGAGTTGTTTGACTCGATCTCATCTCTGTACTTTCCGCCGAATTTCGCCAGTGCATTGGCGTCCGTCATGGTGGTCAACGTGTCGTTGGCGAACATGAACACATCCGCGCTGGCCTCCGGGTCCTGTGACACCTGCCCGGCAGCGCTGGCCTCGTCGGCCACACCGTAGACAAATGTAATGTCCCACTCAGGATGCTCATCGGCAAACCTCTCGCACATTGTCTGAAGCCATTCTCCGCTGTCCTTTGACTGGTCGTTGGACGGAGACCATACCATAAGCCGGACCTTCTCCGCGCCATCGGAAGCATCCTCTCCCGAGGCGGCGCATCCGGTCAGTCCTGCCAGCAGCCCTGCTGTGAGCAGCAGAGCCAACCCTCTTTTCATCATCACTTCATCTCCATTTCTTTAAAAGTTTCGTATTGTTTCGTTCTTTTAACAGCATACTCTGTTTGGCTCACCTCGTCAACAAAAATATTGTGTGTTTTCTTTGAATTGTATGTTTTTCATAGATTGCGTTCCAGATTTTTATGCATTTTCACAATATGTCTTATCCTCTCTTTTCTAAACTTACCGAAACTTGTTGTATTTTTACGCAATATCACATTGATTTCCCCAAAACTTTCCTCTATAATAAATATATCTATTTCCACATAAGAGGGGGGCCGGAAAAATGGCTACAATACAGGATATTGCCGACAGGCTGGGGATTTCCAAGGGAACAGTGTCCAAAGCTCTCAACGGTGCATCCGACATCAGCGAAACTTTACAAAAAAGTGTACTGGAGACAGCGGTGGAGATGGGATACTCCAAACTGCGCCGCCCCGGCGGCGTCCGGAAGCTCTGCATCCTTATAGAGAATATGGAATACCAGGAACCCCACCAGTTCGGCTACGAGATCATCCTGGGCTTCCGGCAGATGGCAGAGCCGGCAGGCTACACAGTAGATATCGTCCCGGTGACAGAAAAGCTGCAGAAAAGCTCCTCCTACGACGCCTTCATGCTGAAGAACGATTACCTGGGCTCTTTTGTTCTGGGATTTTCCTTAAGTGATCCCTGGATGAAGGACTTCCACACAAGCCACACCTCCACTGTCCTCTACGACAACTACGTCATGGCCAATCCCCACATCGCCTATGTGGGAATTGACAACAACGAGGGCATGGAGCTGGCAGTGGCCCATCTGAAGAAGCTGGGACACAAGAAGATCGGATACTTAAGCCACGCTCTGGGCTCCCACATCATGCAGGTGCGTCACAAGGCCTTCTTCGCAGCCCTCCGCCAGAACGGTCTGAAGACGGATCCCACCTGCGCCGGGGCTTCCTACTACACCTCCCAGTGCATGGAGAAACATCTACCCCGCCTTTTGAAGATGGGCGTCACAGCCGTCATCTGCAGCCACGATCAGATCGCCAACGCGGCTCTTGTGCAGTGCCAGCAGATGGGCCTTAAGGTTCCCGCCGATGTGAGCATCATCGGCTTTGACGACCTTCCCATCTGTGCCTACACCTCCCCGCCCCTCACCACCGTGCGCCAGGAGCGGGTACAGCTTGGGAAAAGCGGCTACTACGCCCTGGAGAGCCTGATGAACCATGTGGCTATCGGCACTCTGCTGCTCCACGCCCGCCTGGTGGTGAGGAGCTCAACAGACACAGCCAGAAAAAAGACGAATCCCGCCGAGTAGGATCCGCCTTTTTTCATTATGATTACACTATTTTTCACTATTTTTCAGAGTGTCTTCTCTTACATCAGCTCCGGGATGTTCCAAGAAGCGAAGCCCGTATGTCGCGCTCCAGCTTCTCCAGCTCGGCCTCCGCCTCCTGCCGTTTCCTGCGGCCCTCCTGCTGGATGCGGACCGCCTCGCTCATGGTGCTGATCAGGTTCTCGTTCGCCTTCTTCAGCGTCGCGATATCCACGATGCTCCGCTCCGACTCCCTCGCCACGTCCAGGGTATTCTGCCTGAGCTTCTCCGAGTTCTGCAAAAGGAGCTGGTTCGTCGTGTCCGTGATATTCCGCTGCAGCTTCAGGGCCTCCTGCTGCCGGTACAGCCCCAGCGCCATGACCATCTGGCTCTTCCACAAAGGGATAGTCTCCTGGATCGCCGTCTGGATCTTGTCAGCCAGAAGCTTGTCATTGTTCTGCACGAGCCGGAGCTGGGGAGCCGTCTGGATGGCGATGGTACGGCTCGTCTTCAGATCGTGGATCTTCTTCTCAAACTGGTTCACCGTGTCCTCAAAGTCCCGGACGATCTGGGCGTTCATGGGATCGCCGCTCCTCTCGGCCTCGGCCCGCAGGGAGGGGAGCGTCTGTTCCCGCAGCTCCTGCAGCTTCTCCTCTCCGGCCGCAATGTAGAGCTGAAGCTGCCGGAAGTAGGACAGGTTTTTCTCATACATGGCGTCCAGCATGCCAATGTCTTTGAGCATCTCCATCCGGGCCTCCTCCAGTTTGCCCTCGATCCTGTCCACCTGGACTTCCAGCTTCTCGTACTGCATGAGGAATTTCTTCACTTTGGACTCCGCCTTCTTAAAAAGGCCCATGATCCCGCCCTCTTTCTCCAGGGAGTCAAAGTCCAGTCCCTCCACATTGGCGATAAGCCCGGTCATCAGCTCTCCCACATATCCTGTGTCCTTTGCGCGGACGTTATTCAGGATATTCTCGGAGAAATCCGCGATGTTCTGCTTCGCCCCGGCGCCGTACTGCATCAGCATCTGGGAGTCCGTCAAGTCGATCTGCTCCTTCAGCTCCTCCACCTTGCGCCTCTCCTCCGGCGTGAGCGAAGTGATCTGCTCCTTCAGGGCGGCCGGCGTCTCCTCCGCCGGTGCATCCTCCGCCTGTCCTCTCTGCTTTCTCAACATATCCAGGGTTATCTCTGCCATAGCCATTCTTTCCTTTCTGTTATTTTCGCAGGCCCTTTACCGGAGCCCGTCTATGATCCGGCGCATCACATCGTAGGAGGGCACCTGCGCCACCTGAGTGATATTGTCAGCGATGCCCGGCACGCCGAGCTCCTTGTCCGATATCTCATAGTTTCCCGTGCGGAAACCGTGCTTTTCCCACGCCAGCTTCTGCACCTCTTCATCCTGCAGTCCCCGGATCAGGGTCTTCCCCGCATCGTCCAGAGCGATCAGCACATGGGCGGACCACACGGTAGGAGCCGGGTAGAGCACGACGATGTCGTCCCGGACCGCCTCGTACTCGTCCGGGTGCAGCATGGCGTACTCGATGATCTGGCTCTCGTACCCCGCCGCGATGGGGGTGGCTCCCACGCCCATCCGCAGGAACTGGTCAAACAGGTCCGAGGAGGACGTCTCCATGTAGCCAAGCTTTCCGAAGATCGCCTGGAGCTGGGGCAGGATCTCGTCCACCTTCTCCGGGCTCAGCGTCTGTCCCCCGTTCAGCACATCCGCCAGAAGGGCCGCGAACATATTGCCCGAGTTGGAGCGGGCCGGATCCGTGGTATCCACCGAGACCGTACCGTACAGCTCCGGCACGCCGATGTCCGCCCAGGCCGTATCATTCTGGATCAGCTCCACCAGCTTCGCCATATCGACATAGTTTACGTCCCCGTCCTTCGTGATCAGCCCCTGGCTGTCAAAGGCGTCCAGCACGATCTTATGGGTGTAGAGGACAATGGGCGTGTTGAGGAGGATCTCGCTCTGGACCGGGCTGCCGTGGAGCTCCTCATAGTACTCCAGTGCGATGCTGCTGGACGGGAAGAGATAATTTCTCCCCTCCAGGTCCGCTGTCATCATGTCGAGGGAGCCCGCCTTGGAGTAGTCCACCTCCAGTCCGTATTTCTCTCCCAGGATGGACAGCACCTCCTCATCTTCCAGGAACCCGATCTTCTCGCCCCCCACATAGCCGGATACCGCTGTCTTTGGCTTTGTCTTCCCTGTTTCCTTCTCTTTGCCGTCCCCCGAACCGCCCGTCAGGAGGTAGATGCCTCCCACAGCCGCCATCACGCAGATCAGCAAAACAAGTCCTATGATCTTCTTCCTCATGTACTACACTCCTGTCTCCTTTTCGTTTCCCTGGCCGTCCCTTCCCTTATCACGGCCCTCCTCCTGCCGCACCTCGTACCCCTCCGAGCGGAGCGTCTGCCTGAGCAGGTTCAGGTCAGCCTCCATATCCATCAGTTCGTTCTGCATCAGTTTCTGGAACTGCATCCGGAAGGCGTCCTTGAGCGTCAGGACCGCCTCCGCTGTGTTCTGAAAGATCTTCTCCGACTCGTCAGTGAGGAGCCTGGTGTCCTGGAGCTCCACATAGTTCTCCAGCACGTTGGCCGCCGTCTCCTGGTAGTAGTCGATGTAGCGTCTGGCGGACGGGATCTTCCTCGGGTTGTCGGTCAGGAATTTCAGGATGTTTCCCGCAATGTCGATCAGTTCGGACGCGGACTGGCGCAGGCCCGGCGCCTGGATCCTGTCCGCCGCCTCCCGCATCCGCCGGTAATCGCGCCCCGCCTCCTGCAGCCTTTCATGGAGTACCTCCCCGTTGCCCAGCTTCTCGATATCGATCCGCCCGATCCGCCTCACCGGGCGCAGCACCAGGAGGAACCCGGCGTAGGACACAAGGGAGAGCCCCATACACAGAAGCATGTTCCACCCAAGCCCCACAAGAAGTGCGGCGAAAAGCAGAAGCGCCAGGACGGCAGAGACAGCGATGCTTACGATTTCTTTCCATTTATCTTTCATATTGCTAATTATATCCTTTCACACTGCGGAAGGCCTCTGTCAGATCCTGCGTCCCATCAAAGACCCGGCCTCCCGTTGCTTCTGCCAGTTCCTCCAGCTGCGTGGGATCCGCCGTCCCGAAGGTGATGGAGAACACCGGTACATCGATCCCCAGGGTATCCCAGGCCTCCTGGAACGTCTGGTAATTGTAGTCCGACACGCCGTCCGTCATCAGGATGATGGCAGGCGTATACTTTTCCAGGTCGTAGGACGACGCCTCAGCCAGAGCCTGCGCCGCCGCGTTGTAGATATCCGTGCCGCCTGCGATCTGGAAGTCCGCCACCTTCTGGTAGAGCTGCGCCAGAGCCTCGTCGGAGTCGTCCGCCGCCCGCTCTATATCCAGGATCGTGTTGTCAAAGAAGATCACCTCGTTGACCTCCCCCGCATTCGCCTGCAGGAAATTCCTGCTGGCATTTTCCTGCAGCAGAATCTGGGACATGGCGTCTTTGAGCTGAGCCTCCCCGGTCCCCTCCATGCTGCCGGAGAAATCCAGGCAGTAGATGTTGAGGGAGGGCTTCTTAAAGCTTGTCTGGTACAGGTTCAGCGCCTCCATCAGCACGTCTGCGTCCGGCATCTGGATGGGCGAGAGGATCCGCTCCGTGTCAACGCCCCACTCTTCGTTAAAAACATCCTTATTCTCATCCGAGACGCCGTTCGCGCTGATGCGCCGGCCGGTCGCCTCGATCTCACTCTGGGCCTCCTTCGACAGCAGATACTGCTGCACAGCCTGGAACGCCTCCTCCTTCTGGCTGTCCCCGTGATCCACATACCCGAGGGGCGAGTCCGCGATGGACAGGCCGTCGTAGGGGTAGACGATATAGAGCGGCTCTTTTCCCTCGCTCTCCAACTGCCGGTTGGCGTCAATGATCAGGCACTCGTAGTTGACCATGGCGTCGTAGTCCTCCTTGAGGAACAGGTCCTTCAGCCAGTCGGAGCTGCCGGAGCTGCGCTCCACGCCGCCAAGAAGTTCCGTGATGTCAGCCCGTAGCTGCTCCCCCTGAAGGTCTTCCGCCGTCATGCCCTCCTGCTTGCCCAGAAGCGCGTACAGGAAACCTATGTAGGCGCTGGCCCCGGAGTTGGACTGGGTGGCGCTCGTCATACAGAAGCTCATCTTTCCACCCTGTATGGCGGCCAGGATGTCTTTCACAGAGACGTCTTTCCCCTTAAATCCCAGCTCCTCCGCCAGGCTATCCCGGATGCCGAAGACCACCGGCGTCATGGAGATGGACTGACTGTGCTTCACCAGGTGGTCCACATCCCCCATGGACAGCCAGATACTGCTGGCCGGCCAGACGGCGTCATACTCTTCTGCGCCGTTCTCCAGAGCCCGCATGATATCTACAGAGCCCTTGTAGTCCATCTCGATCTCCACGCCAGTTGCCTGGCTGCACTCGTCTATCACCGCCTCCAGCTCCTCGTTCTCCGATCCGGACAGGATGCGGATCGTCCCGTCCGCCTTCATGATCTCAGCGGACGCATCCCGCTCCTTCTCTTCCGTCTTCGCCTCACCCGGCGAGCCCGCGCATCCTGTGAGCAGGAGAGCAAAAGCCAGGAATAAGGTCAGAGCTGTTCCAAATTTTCTTTTCCTCATAAGACAATTCCTTTCTTCGACCTGCGCGGCACATGCCGCTGTTTGATCCTTCTGTCTCTATTTTCCTTCATTTTGCGCATTTGCTCTATCAACTCCGGGTAAAATCTACGTAAATTCCCTGTTAAGAGCGCGGCTCCTCATGTAGGATTTCTACATCCGCGCATGGATTTACCTGGAGTTTACGCATTTTTTCGCAAACTCTCATCCCGACTTAATATTCGTCCTGTATAGTAACTCTGGAAATTTTGTATCCGAAAAAGGAGGAAAGAATCCTATGAGAAGAAAATGGCACAAAGGCGCCGCCATCACGCTGGCAGCCGCCATGCTCTGCGCGCAGGGCGCTCCGGTATCCGTCCTGGCCGAGGACAATGTCCAGGCAGACGAGACCGTCACCCCGGACGCGGGGACCGCCAAGACAGATGCGGAGGCAGCGGAAAACGGCAGCACCGCACAGGACGCGGCGGAAACCGAAGGCATGGATGCGGAAACATCCGAAGCAGACGAGACCGTTCCTGAAGAAAGAACAGAACGTACACAGGAGACTACAGCCTCTCCAGCCACAGACGCAAATACACTCCAGACACCGGCCGCAAATAGCGGCAACACGGTAGAATACCTGACGCTCCAGCCGGGGGAGACCAGCACTTCCGTGAACCTGAACTGGTACGCGCCGGATGGGACAGAAAAGGCACAGGTAAAATTCGGTGATAAAACTGTTGAAGCCACTGTTCGCGAGCTTACAGCGCCCACAAAGCTGGATACAGGCAAGTACACCGACACCGGAAAGATGGTCTGTGAGGCTACGGTCACAGGGCTGTCCGCAGGCACGGAATATACGTATCAGATCTCGTATGACAATGGTCAGACCTGGTCTGAGACACACACCTACACTACACCGGCGGCCGACAGCTTCAAATTCGGCTTCACCAGTGACCCGCAGATCAAAGAAGACCAGTCTCATGATGATCAGGGCTGGAACTCTTCGGATGGCACAAACCAGACCGGCTGGGCGACCATGATGGAGAAACTGGCGTCAGAGGGCGTCAGCCTTGTAGTATCCGCCGGGGACCAGGTGGAGGATCAGAGCTGGGGCAAATCCAGCGAGTACGCCGCCTTCTTCGCCCCGGAGGAGATGTCATCCATCGCTTATGCGCCGGCAGTGGGCAACCACGACCGCCACTACATGTTCGAGGACCACTTCAACCTGCCCAACGAGATGTCTGTGGAAGGCGTGGATGAGAACGGCGCGCTCACCCAGGTAAAGACCACCTTCCGGGGACAGAACAACGGCACAAGCCAGAGCCACGGCAACTATATCCAGGCGACAGCGGATGAGATCGCAAACGGCTCCGGGTCCAACGGCGTAACCCCAAATGCAGAGGGGCAGTATGACTTTGCGGAGCGCCGGGAGATGGAGACAAAGGGCAACTACTATTATCTCTATGACAATGTGCTCTTCGTCACCCTGAACACAGGCGCTTATCCGGGAGGGAACGATGAGGAGAATGCAGGAAACGCCAGTGTGCCCAGCGCAGCCAAAGATAACTCCGAGGCTAAGGCCATGGTGGACAACTTCCGCACCACCATGAACGCAGCCGTCAGCGAATACGCGGGCCAGTATCAGTGGCTGATCGTGACCCACCACAAATCCACCCAGACCGTGGCCAAGCATGCGGCGGACTCTGACATTGAGAACTACGTGGACGCGGGCTTCGAGAAGGTGATGGACGAGTTTGACGTAGATTTTGTCCTGGGCGGACACGACCACGTCTACTCCAGAAGCTACGTGCTCAAGGACGGCCAGCGGAATGCGGAGCGCCTGGACAGCTATCACGATCCGGACGGCACCATCTACCTGACCGGCAACTGCTGCTCCGACATGCAGTACTACACTCCCTTCGCTTCCGTCGACAAAGCGAACAATGCGGACTATCCGGTCCTTGCGGACGGAACGACAGGTTCCCAGGAATATCTGAAGGGCAAGCTCCCCATCGGCAACCAGGAGTGGAACCAGGAGTACAGCCCCAGCTACGCTGTATTCGATGTGACAGGGAATGAGATTTCCGTCCATGTATACAATCTTGCCGGAGACAGCGCCTCTCCGGACAGCGAGCTCATCGACTCCTTCAGCGTGACGAAGAACGCAGACGGCGGAGCAAAAACGGCAGGCGCCGAGAACGGAAAGACTTCCGCATCCCTGAACCTGACACAGGAAGGCCGCTACGATGCGGGCATGACAAACGCAGACGGCGGTGTCATGGAGATCGTGGACTACAATACGGCAACCGGATGGGCCTACGCCATCAACGGACAGACCGGCAACCTGACCGCCATCCCCATGAAGACGCTGGCAGCGGGCGAGACCGTGGATCTGCTGGATGGCAATGATATCGATGTGAAATCCATGATCGAAGCGGAGTGCGAGGGCTTTACATACGGCGACATGACCTCCGTGGTGGTCTCAGCGGACGGCACGAAACTTGCAGCGGCTATCCAGGCCGAAGGATATGCGGACAGCGGCCGCGTGGCGCTCTTCACCTGCAATGAGGACGGAACCCTTACATTTGAAAAAGCCTATGAGACAGGCGCGCAGCCGGATATGGTGACATTCACGCCGGACGACAGCCGGATCCTGACGGCGAACGAAGGCGAACCAAGAGAGGGATACGCAGAAGGAGCGACCGACCCGGCGGGAACCGTGACGGTGATCTCTCTTGCAGACGGCAAGGCAGTGAATGTCGGCTTCGAGGCATATGACAGTGCGGAGGCAAGACAGGCTCTCACAGATGCGGGGATCGTTCTGAAAAAGGGAGCTGTTCCGTCCAAAGACCTGGAGCCGGAATATATCGCAGCGGGAAATAGCACGGCATACGTGACGCTGCAGGAGGCCAACGCCATCGCGGCCATCGACCTGAACAGCCTTAAAGTGACAGGCATCTACTCCGCAGGCTATGAAGACTACAGCACTGTACCGGTCGATATTGACAAAAAGGATGAGGCTTATGATCCAAAAACCTACGACTCCCTGCGCGGCATCCGCATGCCGGACAGCATCGCGCTCTACTCTGTGGGCGGCACAGACTATGTTGTAACGGCAAACGAGGGGGACTCCAGAGAGTGGGGCGACTATCTCAACGAAGTGGAGAGAAACTTCAAGGATGGCGAGACCTCCCCGACAGGAAAGATCACGGCGGACAACAGCGGACTGACAGGGAAAGTGGTATTCTTCGACAGCAGCGATTACGACGGGCTGGATGCGAACCTGGACTACCTCTTCGGCGGGCGCTCCTTCACGGTATACAAAGCGGACGGAAACGGCCTGACCGAGGTGTTTGACAGCGGTAGCGACTTCGAGGCAAAGACAGCGGTCTATGTGCCGGAGAACTTCAACTGCTCCAACGACGATAAGTCGATCGATGACCGCTCCGGAAAGAAGGGACCCGAGTCCGAGAGCGTGACACTCGGGACTGTCGGAGAGAAAACCTATGCGTTCGTGGGACTTGAGAGAGTCGGCGGCGTGATGGTCTACGACATCACAGACCCGGCACACATCAGCTTTGCAAACTACATCAATTCCAGAGACTACAGCGAGGATATCGCAGGCGACAACTCGCCGGAGGGGCTGTGCTTCATCCCGGCAGGCGAGAGCTGGGACGGAAACGCTTATCTGGTGGCTGCATGCGAGGTGTCCGGCACAGTCGCCGTCTACAGCGCTGCCGCCAACACAGCCTATGATCCCGGCACAGGAAACCCGGATGACGGGCAAAAGCCCGGAGACGGCGAGGATGAGAACCCTGATGACGGGCAGAAGCCAGGAACAGGCGGCGAGGATCAAAAGCCCGGCACAGCCGATAGCCAGGCAGGCGGGCAGAACACTTCCGGAAAGAAAGCGGCAAGGACCGGAGACAGCAGCAATTACACACTTTATCTGCTGCTGGCACTGGCAGCGGCAGGTTCTGCCACTGCTGTCATCGTGATCCGCCGCAGAAAAGCACAGTAAAAAGCAAACGCCCTCCCGGAGGACAGAACAGACAAAGTCAAAGCGTGGGCTGGCACGGATAGAAACCCGTGCCAGCCCACGCTTTTTCACTATTTTCTCTTTGTGAACAGCACATCGTGGTTGATCTCGGTGTAGAACTCCCGCTTCACCCGCGCATAGCCGGGCACGCCCCGCCCCATCAGCCACATCATCTTGGTGATCACCGCTTCCAGGGTCATGTCGTAGGCCTCCAGGAGCTCAAAATCCTGCTTGACCTGTTTCCCAACCTCGTAGACCGTCATGTTGCTTCCCTCCTTGGCCACCTGGGTAGCCATGACCACGTACTTGCCCCTGTCCTTCCACTTCTCCATCTCCTCGTAGAAGACAGGCAGGAGGGTCTGGGGGATGCCGCCTACGCCGAAGCTCTCGATGACGACGCAGTCATAGTGCTCGAACAGCCAGGGCAGGATGTCTCCCCGCAGCCCCGGGACCAGCTTCAGCACACAGACGCTGTCCTTCAGGTCATAGAAGAACTCCGGCACGCCGGCGCAGGGCTCCTCCCTGATGTAGCGCACCAGAAGACCGTCCTGGATCACCGCCAGGTAGGGGAAGTTGATACTGGAGAAGGCGTCATAGCTCTTGGCCCTTTCCTTCTTGGCCCGTGTACCGGCGATGACCTTCCCGTCGAAGACGATGCTCACATTCCGGGAACCATCGTCCGCCGCATAGATGAAGCTGTCCAGCAGGTTGGTCCTGGCGTCCGTCACATCCATGCAGATGGGCTTCTGGGCCCCGGTGATGACGATGGGCTTCTCCGAGTTGCGTATCATGTACGAGAGAGCCGCCGCCGTGTAGGCCAGGGTGTCGGTGCCGTGGCAGATCACAAATCCGTCAAACCTCTCATAGTTTTCCTCCACGGTGCGCGCCAGCAGCTTCCAGTGCTCCGGCGTCACGTTGGTGCTGTCCAGGCTGCACACCTGGATGGCCTCCACCTGGCAGATGTCCCGCACCGCCGGTATATAGCGGAGGATATCTTCCGTCCCCAGCCCCGGGCGCAGGCCCTGCTCTGTATGAGTGGAGGCGATGGTCCCTCCGGTTCCGATCATCAGGATCTTTTTCATCGATATGGCTCCTGTCTGTTACTCGTTGGGTTTAAAGTAAAACCGCCCGGACACCTGCTCCGTCCGCAGCACATTGGTGAAGGCATGGGGGTCTGCCTCCCGGATAGCCCGCACCACGTCTTTTTGCTCTGCGCTGGATACCACGGAGTAGACCACCTTCCTCTCCCGGTGCTCGTATGACCCCTCCCCCTCCAGGACCGTGGCCCCGTGGTTGCTTGTCCGGGATATCGCTTCGTACACATTCTTCGCATGGTTCGTGACGACCAGCAGGGTCTGCTGCTGGTATTTCTTATAGAGGATGTGCAGCACCTGTGTGGACGCATACTGGAAGATAATGGAGTACAGCGCCTTGTCCCAGCCGAACAGGACGCCCGCCGACACAAGGATCACTGCGTTGATCCCCAGCACGATATTGAAGGAGTCCACCCCCTTCTTCTCAGACAGATAGATAGCGATAAAGTCCGTCCCTCCCGTGGTGGCGTTGGCCGCCAGGCACATGCTGATGACAAGGCCGTTGATCATGCCGCCGAACACGGAGATGAGAAGCGTGTCAGAGGTGAGCGCATACCCCGGGAGGATATCAGTCAGCACGCTGGTCAGCACAATGGAGAGGCCGGAAAACAGGGTGAACTTCTTCCCTATGAACCGGAACCCGATGTACACCGGCACAGCGTTGATAGCCACGTTCAGCACTGTGTACGGGATCTCCACGCGGAAGAACATCTCACCCGCCCGCTGGAACAACAGGGTCAGTCCCGTAGCCCCGCCCGGGAAGAGTCCTCCCGTGCGCACGAAGGTCTTGATGTTCAGCGCCATGAGAAAAGACGCAATGACTATGACAATGATCCTCTTTATATCCTTTTGTGGTTCAAATTTCATAACTCTTTAGAAGCCTCTCCTTTTGTCCCTATCGGCCGAGGGTGTATTCACAGATCCCGCTGTCGAAGAATGCCTTGACGGCCCGGATCATATATTCGCTGTCCCGCACGCCCGCTGTCTCGTAGGACGAGTGCATGGCAAGCTGCGCAAGTCCGATGTCCACGGCGTTCATAGACACCTGGGACATGGCGATATTGCCCAGGGTACTGCCGCCCCGCATATCGGATCGATTGGCAAAAAACTGGACCGGCACGCCCGCCCTTTCACAGACGCCTCTCCACACGGCAATACTGAAGGCATCGCTGGTATACTGCTGTCCCGCGTGGGACTTGATAACGATCCCCTCGTTCATGTAGACGCAGTTGCTCTGATCTGTCTTCTCCGGATGATTCGGGTGTACAGCGTGGGCGTTGTCGCAGCTGACCAGGAAGCTGGAGGCCAGCGCGCGGCGCAGTTCCTCCCGCGTCTTTCCAAGTCCTTCGTTGATCCTCTCCAGAACGTCCTTAAGGAAGGTGGAGCCGGCCCCCTGCTTTGTGTTGGATCCTACTTCCTCGTTGTCAAAGCAGGCGAAGACATTCACAGCCCTGTCGTCGGCACCTCTCAGGAAGCCGGCGAAGGAGGTGTAGGCGCACTGCAGGTCGTCCAGGCGCGGTGCTGACAAGAACTCCCCATCCTTTCCCCAGACGGATGGCTGCATGCGGTTGTAGAGATAGAGATCCATGCCAAAAATCTCCTCCTCCCTGACCCCAAGCTCCTCCGCCGCAATCCTCCTCACAGCTCCCTGCACATCATCCGCGCCTCCCGCAAACAGGGGGAGCATATCCACCTGCTTGTTGAAGGCGCTCTTCTCATTCACATTCCGGTCCATGTGGATCGCCACACTGGGAATCAGCACCATATCCCTGTCGATCCGGACCAGCCGCTCCCTGAATCCGCCGTCCTCCCTGACAATGGCCCTGCCCGCCACAGAGAGGGGCCGGTCCATCCAGGTGGAGCAAAGGATGCTGCCGTATCCTTCTGTGTTGAGCTGCGTGTAATGGCCCCGCACCTCCAGCTCCGCTTTCTCCTTCAGCTTGAAGGTGGGAGAGTCGCTGTGGGACGCCGCCACTTTAAAACTATAATCCCCCAGTGTGGAGCCAACCTGGAAGGCGGCGATGCTGGATCCATTCCGCACCGTATAGTAGTTTCCGCCCGGCCGGATATCCCAGTGCTCCCGCTCCGGGAGCTCCCGGTACCCGCTCTCCTCCAGCAACCGGGCAAAGCCCTCCACTGCGTGGAAGGCAGTGGGGCTGTCCGCCAGGAAGCGGACCAGCCCTCTTACATCCTCCTCATAACATTCCATCTCTATCTCTCCTCATACACAGCATAGCTCTTCAGGATATCCTTCACGATGCCGACGACAAGATCCATGCCCTCCACGGTAATGTGCTCGTAGGGGCCGTGGAAAGCGGAACCGCCTGTCCCAAGATTGGGGCAGGGCAGGCCCTTGAAGCTGAGCCTTGCCCCGTCCGTGCCGCCACGCACCGGAGATACATCCGGCGTCAGCCCCGCGTCTGTGATAGCCTTCTTCGCAGTCTCCACAAGATGCATGCAGGGCTCTATCTTCTCCCGCATGTTGTAGTAGGACTCTGCGATCTCAAGCTCCACGGTACCCTCACCGTACTTGTCGTTCATAGCCTTCTGGATACGGCGCAGCGTCTCGTGCCTCTCCGCAAATTTCTCCTTGCTGTGGTCCCGGACAAAATAGCGCATCTGGGTCTTCTCTGTATTGCCGTTAAAGGCCATCAGGTGGAAGAAGCCCTCGTACCCTTCCGTCGTCTCCGGCCGCTCGTCCGGCAGCATGGACTGGATCTCCATGCCGATGAGCTGGGAGTTCACCAGGATGCCCTTGGCGCTGCCCGTATGCACGTTCACACCGTGGATCCTAAAGCAGGCTGTAGAGGCGTTGAAGTTCTCGAACTGGATCTCGCCCTCGATATCCCCGTCCAGGGTGTAGGCATAGTCCGCGCCAAAGCGCTCCACGTCAAAGTTCTTCGCACCCCGCGCGATCTCCTCGTCCGGGGTAAAGCCGATGCAGATCTTCCCGTGGGGCATGCCTTCCTTCAGGATCTCGTCCACAACGGTCAGTATCTCGGCGATGCCGGCCTTGTCGTCCGCCCCCAGGAGCGTTGTACCGTCTGTCGTGATGAGGGTGCGCCCCTTCATGTCCTTCAGGTGGGGGAACTCTTTGACGGAGAGCACTCTTCCGCTCTCGCCCAGCTTCACATCCTCACCGTCATAGTTCTCAATGATCTGGGGATGGATGTCATACCCCGGAAAGTCCATCGCCGTGTCCATGTGGGCGACAAGGCCGATGGCCGGCTTCTCCTCACAGCCCGGAGTGGCCGGGATCTCCGCATAGAGGTAACACATATCGTTGAGTTCCACCTTCTCAACTCCCATGTCCTTCAGCTCCTGCGCAAGGAGCCTGCCCAGGTCAAACTGTCTCTTGGTGGACGGCACAGTCTCGCTCGTCTCGTCGCTTGTCGTCCAGACGCTCACATACTTTAAAAATCTCTCATAAGCCTTCATCATTTTTTACCTCCTATTCTTGAAATGCCAGGAACCTGCATCTCTGCGGGTCCCTGACATTTATGCTCATCTTATCAGTCTTCATCCTCCACCAGCTTGTTCAGCTTCTTGTCTGTTGCGAACATAAATGCCGAGCAGAGAAGAAGGAGAATAAAGATCGCCACGAGAACCGGGAAGATGTTCATGTTCTCGATGATCACCTGCACATACGGGCTCAGCTTGGATGCGCAGAAGGTGGCGACCGTGATCACGCCCATGAGCAGTGACAGGTATTTCTTCGGCGCATACTTGCTGACAAAGGCGTTGCGCAGCGGTGAGAAGCACATCTCGCCGATGGTGAGGAGGAATACGAATCCTACCATCCAGAGAACGCTTACCTTGTTGTCCCCTGAAGAGCCGACACCGCGGGTGAACTCTGCCAGCACGATAACACCGAAGGCACATCCCAGGAAGAGGAAGCTAAGGCCGATCTTCTGGAACATGTTCAGGTCACCCTGGGGTCTCTCAGAGAGCTTTCTCCACACAGCCGCCATCACGCCGCCAAGAGCCACACACAGAAGGCCGTTGAGGGATGTATTGATCCAGCCAGGTGCGATCTCGATGCCTAAGAGGTGCATGTCCACATACTCGGTCATGTAGATCGTAAGGGCCAGCTCGTTCTGGTAGTAGAACAGCCAGAAGATGACGGAGAAGGCGGACACAAGGATGATGGCCCACATACGTCTCTTCTCAGCGCGGGTCAGAGGCTCGGTGGATTTCTCGTTCTTCTTGTCCTTCTTGCTGTCCTCACCGATGATGTTGCCCTGGGTGTCTGTTAAGTACTTGAAGGGCTTTTTACCCTGGCCCTGCAGGGACTTCCAGTTGGCCACGAACCACACAGCGGAGATCAGGCAGAACACGGCGCTTAAGAAGAAACACTGCCTGAAGCCCAGCACGTCGCCGTTTTTAAAAGTATTCAGATACAGATAGCCGGTCGCCACGGACCCCACAAAGGAGCCGATGTTTACAAAGGAATACTGGATCGAGAAGGCAGAGTCCAGCATGCTCTTGTCATCGTACATACGCCCCTGGATGGCGGACAGGTTGCCCTTGAAAAATCCGGTCCCGATAGAGATGACGATCACCATCAGGTTCACCATGGCGGCGCTTGTGGCCTTCCAGCCAATGAGGTAGCCGACGGCCATGATCACGCTTCCTAAGGGAATGGCGTATCTGGCTCCCAGCCAGCGGTCGCTGATGTAGCCGCCGATGATCGGCGCCAGGTAGGTGTAGGCCGTCAGGTTGGCCGCAATAACCGTCGCCTGCGCATTGTCAATCCCCAGTCCGCCCTCTCCCAGAGCTGTGATGAGGAAGAGCAGCAGGATCGGTTTTGCCCCGTAGTAGGCCAGTCTCTCAAACGTGAATGTCAGATTGCAGACATAGAAGCCCCAGGGGTGTTTCTTCTTTACTGTTGTTGTACTTTCTCCCATTTTTTTGTTTCCTCCAAATCAGTCTTGTTTCATCTGCACGGCGGTAAGCTGCATAAACCGGTCCGTGCGCCTGGCAAAATATCTTATGATTAAAATTGTATAGCGTCAGAAGGCCGAAGACAAACGAGAAAAACAAATGCACTGATAAGGAAAAGTTATGCCTTTCTGTAGCGGCGCTCCAGCGTAAAGCCCCGCCCCCGGACCTCATTGATCTTGGAGATGGTGATAAAGGCCCCCGGGTCCGTCCCCTGGATCAGCTCCTTAGCCTGGAAGAGCTTCCGGTCCGGCACGATGCACAGGACACCCCTGCTCTGGGTCTTTCCGTATCCGTTCTCGATGTGTACCATGGTCACGCCTGCATCCAGGCTTCCGATGAGCTTCTGGCGTATCTCCTCGTAGGCCTCTGATATGACAAAGAGCTGCATCTGCGACGCCCCCATGACCATTACCCGGTTGAGCACCAGCGTCTCTGTCACCAGGGTGAGGATACCGTAGAGCACCTGCTCCGTGTCGGAGAAGGAGAGCTGACAGCCCAGTACGGCAAAGTCCACCCCGTAGATGAGCACGGCCACCGGGATGTGGGTGCATTTATGGAGCACCAGAGCCAGGATATCCGTCCCTCCTGTGGAGGCCCCCACCCGGACGATGACGCCCACGCCGATCCCCAGCAGTGCGCCCCCGTACAGGGCCGCCAGCATCCGGTTGTCCGTCAGGGCGCCGATGGCCGGGATCCTCTGCACCACCGAGAGGATGGCCGGGTAAGCGAAAGTGCTGACAAGAGTGGTGAGAGCAAATTTCTTTCCCAGGGTCCCGGCTCCCAGAACAAAGAGGGCCAGGTTCACCGCCAGCACGATGACAGACAGGGGCAGGGGCACATAGTGACCGATAGTCAGCCCCACGCCGGTGGCGCCTCCCATGATGATGCCCTGGGGTACGATAAAGGCCGTGACCGTGAAGGCCAGGACCACATTCCCTGCCAGCACAGCCCCAACAGTGCCGGCAGCTTTCTTCAGATCATTCTCCATAGCAGCTTTCCCCTTTTTTCTCAGTATTTGTCGTCTGCTTTTATTTTATCCCTAATGGTCCGGGGGCAACAAACGAGAAATAATCGTGGAAGGATAAGAAAAAATTATGGCATGCCCCTCCCGGGACATGCCGTATCTTTGTCTCTTTGCTCTGCGCCTGTCTGTTCAGCTCTCCATCTTCTCTTTTAGCATCTTCATGAACCTGTGCACATTCTTCTTGTCACAGTTGGTGGGATAGTACATCCGTATCTCACAGTCCTTCTCATAGTCCGTGAGGCTCCGGATCTCGCCGTCGTTACAGTAGAAATAGCGGCTGTCCACAAAGGCGAAGGCATCGTTGAACTCCACCTTCAGCTTCATGGTCTCCACGTTCCTCACTTCGATGAAATCACAGTCTCCCTCCAGGCGCCTGCAGGCCTCCCTCTGCACGCTGCAGCTGTAGTGGGGAGCCGCATAGCACCTGTGTCCCTTGAGATCCTCCAGTCTGAGGGCCCCATATGGGATGGACGTGTTCTTTCCCACATACACGCCCAGTCTGGAGCTTGTCAAATACTGATTTTCTATGCCCGGCTCTCCAAGGAGCTCATTGTCGTCATACCCGATGAATATGTCCAGCTCACGCTTTTTCATCATCCTGGCCCCGATCTTGCTGTCAATCTTGTAGCACTCCATCTTCTCTCCGGCCCGGAGAAAGAAGGGGTCGTATATCTGCTCATAGGTCATCCACATCTTCTTGTTGATGGCGCTGTCGATTCCCACATAGGTGACCTCCCGGCTGCGGAGCTGCTCGATCTCCTTCATCATCATGTCCTCCACCGCCAGCATCTCCTTGGCTCTGCGGTACACGATCCTCCCCAGCTCAGTGGGCGTTATCTCCCCCTTGCCCCTGTTGACCAGCTTCCCGCCCGCCATCTTCTCCAGGGAGGAGATGTTCTGGCTGATGGCGGTCTGCGAGACATAGTTCATATTTCCGGCTTTTGTAAAGCTCTTGCTCTCGATCACATCCACAAAATATTTGTACTTCCATATGCTGCTCACCTGGCGGCCCTCCTACTTGCGTCGCGGGACATCTACCCCATCAGTTTTCCCACCTGACCTGCGATCTTCGTGTTGCAGCGGATCTGCTTCTGCACCCGCTCTCCCGTGCGCACAGACTCAAACACAAGGTAGGCCACCGTGTCCTTCTCCACCTGCTGCACTGTCGTCTTCAGGTCTGTGTGCCTGTGGGTCCCGCTCAGCGCCCCCACAAAAGCGCCGTCAAAGCCAGCGACGGCCCCGCCGATGATAGCGCCTGTCAGTTTTCCCTTGGGGCGGGTCGTGCCCGTCGTCGTTGTGAACGTCTCATAATGCGGGCCTCCCCATATAAAGCTGACCAGGGCCCAGCAGGCGGCGTTCTCCACAAATGCGTCCCCGAAGTAGTAGAGCCCGTTTCCTCCTCTTCTGAAGTTCAGGCCCCCGATGCGGTACTGGGTCTCCTGTTGTTTCAGCGCGCTGATCCTCTGCTTTTCCGCTATGCGCGCCTGCTTTTCCTGATATTTTGCCAGGTACTCCTCCGGGGACATCTTCTCGTTGGCGAGATAAAACTGTCTCTCCTCGTCCGTCAGGACGGCCGTGGTCCCGGCTTTCTGCATCTTATTATTAATCTGCACAATCCTTTTGCCGATGTCGAACCCCTCTTTGAGCTCATCTGCCATCTTCTTCCAAAAG
Source organism: Faecalicatena fissicatena (assembly GCF_016900595.1). Lineage (NCBI taxonomy): Bacteria > Bacillati > Bacillota > Clostridia > Lachnospirales > Lachnospiraceae > Faecalicatena > Faecalicatena fissicatena. The sequence goes on along the minus strand of NZ_JACLYY010000004.1, from coordinate 71,755 downwards.
CCCATTTCCCGCTCTCCTTTCTTCATCCTGCCAGAGTCTGCTGCACATTGTCTTTCTCTATCATAAAACTTTCGGAAAGATTTTTCAACACTTAAAAAAGATCCTGTCTACACCTCCCGGCTGATGACGCTGACCACACTCTCCTTCCTCTGGGGCAGATAGGCCAGGTAAGGCACCAGAATTCCCAGAAGGAGAAGGATCGGGAACACAGGCAGCATGGGCCACAGCACAAAGTGGTAGTCCATGAACCACATGCCATCCGCCAGTGCCCGCACCAGGGTCATGGAGAGAAGACTGCCTGCCGCCAGGGAGACGAGGATGGTAATACCGGCGTAATAGATCCCCTCCAGCATGAGCATCCGGACAAGCTGCCGCCTTGTCATGCCGATGGCCTCCATCATGGCCAGTTCCCGCTTCCTGGTGACAATGCCTGTGAGAATGGAGTTGACAAAGTTGAGGACGCCGATGACGCCTACCACCAGGGTCAGCACGCCGCCCACCAGAGTGAACAGCATGTTCAGACTGAGAAATTCACTTACCCACCTCTGCTTTGACTCGTAGTTCATAAGAGGCTCCTGGCTTGTGGTATAATTGTCCACAAACTCTTCAAAAGCCGCCTCCTTGTCATCCTCCACGTCAAAGAGATAACTCATAAGAAACTGAGGTGATGCCATCTCCTTAAATACATCCTCCGTAGTGTAAAAGGCAAAATTCGCTCCATTTCTGTTCGTCAGCCGGGTATTCTCCTTGATAAGGGACAGGATCTCGAACTGCCGCTCCTCCCCGTCTTCCATGACAAGGGTGATCTGATCCCCGGCGTGGTAGCGGATCCGATCTTTTAAAACCTTCCCGTTGTCGTCCACATCCACCTGGCCCAGCACATACTTTCCGGTAACCAGCTTTTCTTTGATAACAGCAGGATCCGTCTCCCCCTCCACAGGCTCCACCTTCTCAAGAGGATAGTCCTCCATACCATAAAAAGCAGTCAGATAATTTCCGTTTTCATCCTTCCAGTATGGTTCTTTGGTGCTGCCCCGCATATAGTAGAGGTCTCCGTTCTTATCTTCCAGCACATGTTCTGTGGGTTTATAACTCTCCGGGTCCAGGGCTATCTCACACGTCATGTAGATACGCCCGCCTTTCTCAAAGCCATCCTGCTCTTGGCAGGCCTCTATGAAGGACTCTGTAAGATTTTTCTCCTGGACTTCCTCTGCCATGCCATAGTATTCATAGTTGAAATACCTGGCGTTCGCGATCAGGAAATCCGACACCACATACTTCTGCAGAAACTTATCCATGGAAAACGAACCCGAAATGTTAAAGACCGTATTAAGCAGCACCACCGACAGGGACAAGGAGGCTATGATGATCACTGTCTTTCCTTTGCTTCTCCCAAGGTTGGACAAAACCATCCGCCAGATCTTCCCGCCGTCTGTGGAACGTTTCTCTTTCTTTTTTCCTCCCGCTCCTTCCGTGTACCGCACAGCCTCCACCGGTGACACCCGTCCTGCGATCCTGGCCGGTTTCCTTGTGGAAATCCACACAGTGGCAAGGCTGAACAGGATGGCACCCAGGAAGATGAGAGGATTCAGGGACACTTCCACCTCTCCTCCTGCATAGGAGCTGCGGGCCAGCACCAGAGGCACGATCCATTTCCCGATGACAAACCCTAAGAGCAGGCCCAGAGGGATCCCCGCCGCTGCCAGGCGCCAGGCCTGCCGCCCCACGATCCTTTCCACCTGGGGGCCTGTGGTCCCTATGGTCTTTAAAAGACCATAATACCGTATATCCTTGATAACGGAAATCTGAAACACATTGTATATAATGAGATACCCGGTCAGAAGGATAATGAAAAGGCCTGCCCCCACAGCCGCCATGGCAACGGGATCACTCTCTGTCCCGTCAGAGATGTACGCCCAGTTGGCGTTGCTTGCCAGGTAATCGGGATCTCCCTCTGTCACAGAAAAGCCGCTCTCCGTGATAACCTGGTCCAGCTTCTTCTGTATACCCCAGGAGTTGGAAAAATTCACATCCATCTGGATATTTCCGGCGCCGCTTCCCATGACATTCCCGTTCTCATCCCGGGATCCTTTGAGCTCCTGGGCATATTCTGTAAGATAGTTCTCCGATGCGATAACAAATCCCACATTCAATGCCGGGTCGGACTGCAGAATACCTGTGACAGTAAAGGTACGCTCCACCACCTGGGGATCCACCTGCCCCAGCTGCAAAGAGAGGGTGATCTGCTGTCCTGTCTCCTCCGGCAGTCCCAGAAGCCGCAATGTCATATCATCCACCAGCACCTCGTCCGCCTTTACAGGCGCCGTTCCTTCCTTAATGGTAATAAACCGGTGGGGATAATGATACTCCGGCACATACCAGAGCTCCACGTGTCTCTTTAAAAATTCCGGATTCAGCACACCGTCCGAGAGGATCTCGCAGGCCGCGCTCTCCTTGATGAGGGAGTGGTCCTTAAGCTTCTCATACTGCTCCATGGTCACATCTTTTATAACGCCGTGGCTGTCGCCTCCGGACTGGCGCATGGTAGCCCGCTGGAAATTCTCCAGTGTCCCCAGTCCAATAGTAAAAAGAGCCGTAAAAAGCATGGCGGTCAGGGCTATAGCCAGCACAGCGATCATGTTCCGGGTGCGGCTGGCCTTAAAACTCTTGTCCGCCAGGTTGCGTATGACCTTTTTATTTTTCACCTTACGCATCTGCCTCACCGCCTTTTCTCCTTTCAGCCGCGCTCCTTTCCGTGCCGCCTGCCGCAGGCTGCCCTGCCCCGGACTGCCCGGCCGCGCTACGGATACGCCCGTCCTCAATGCGTACGATCCGGTCCGCCATCTGGGCGATCTCCTCGTTATGGGTGATCATCACCACCGTCTGCCCGAAGCGGCTGCTGGTGACCTTCAGAAGGCTTAAAACGTCCTGGCTTGTGACAGAGTCCAGATTGCCGGTAGGTTCGTCGGCCAAAAGGATGGCCGGCTTTGCCGCCAGTGCCCGGGCGATGGCCACCCTCTGCTGCTGGCCGCCGGAGAGCTGGGAAGGCAGGCTGAATTTCTTCGTCTCCAGCCCCAGTATGTCTATAATATCCTCCACATACTCCCGGTCTGCTGTGTTGCCGTCCAGTTCCACCGGCAGCACGATGTTTTCATACACATTCAGCACCGGGACCAGGTTGTAGCTCTGGAACACAAACCCGATCTTCCTGCGCCGGAAGATGGTGAGCTCCTCGTCCTTCAGCCTGGAGATATCCTTGCCGTCCACCCACACTTTCCCCGCCGTGGGCCGGTCCAGTCCTCCCAGCATGTGCAGCAGGGTGGATTTCCCGCTGCCGGAGGTGCCCACAATAGCCACAAACTCTCCCAGCTCCACAGACAGGTCCACCCCGTCCAGCGCCTTCACCAGGGTGTCCCCGCTGCCGTAATATTTTTTCAACTGACTGGTCTTCAATATACTCATATGCATTACCTCCTCGCTGACGGTCCTGCCGGGCCCTTTGCCTTCTGCGCTGCCAGCGGAATATCTGCAGACGCCCAATAAAGGAGTGGCCCTATAGAACCATTTTTCTATAAGACCACTATATAACATCAATCTTTCCACATTCTTTCCCAAATCTTACACAATTGACAGATTTAATCTTTCCGGGGAAGATAAAGTCCAAAAGAGCTTCCCTCCCCCTCCCGGGAACTGACCTTGATATAGCCGTCCTGCCGCTCCAGGATCTGTCTTGCCAGATAGAGGCCGATGCCAACGCCCTCCTCCTGCTGCACCTGTCCTCCCCGGCAGAACCTGCCAAAGATCCGGGCTCTCTCCTCCTCCGGAATGCCCGGTCCCTGGTCATCCACCTGGATGCAGACGTAGAATTCAAACTCCCGGACACTGATCTTCACCCGGGAACCGGCAGGGGCGTACTTGATGGCATTGTCCACCACATTGCCCAGCGCCTCTGCGGTCCACTTTCTGTCGTACCGGCACAGGACTTCCTCCGGAGGCAGGACGCACTCCAGGGTCATGTCCTTTCCCCCGGCCCTGGGTCCGAAAGTCTCCGCCACCCCTTCCAAAAGGGGCCTAAGGCTCTGCTTCCCGGGCTGGATCTCCAGGATGCCGGACTCAAGGCGAGACATTTTCACAAGAGCCTGGATGAGAAATTCCAGCTTCTTTGTCTGTCCCAGTATCTGCCGGGCCAGCCTGCGCTCCTCCTCATCCGCCGCCTTCTCCTCCAGCAGCTCCCCGTAGAGAAGGATGTTGGCAAGGGGCGTCTTTGTCTGGTGAGAAATGTCGGACACAAGGGCTTTCATGTCCTCCCGCTCCCGCTGCGTCTCCTCCAGAGCACGCCGAGTGGAGGCAACATACTGTTTCCACCTGGACTCAAGGCGGGACAGCTCCGTCTCATCGTAATGGTTCTCCTCAAATGTGCCGTCCATGGCGCCATCCAGCATCTCCTCCAGCCGCTCCATGGTCTGCCTGGCTCCGATCTGTATCCTCATACTCTCTTCTCCCACACATATCCCAGTCCGTACACTGTCTCAATGGGCCTGTACCCGGCCCGGCCTTCCAGCTTGCGGCGCAGGCGGTTCACCGCCACGCTGAGGGCATTTTCCTCCACATACGCGGCCTCCTCGCCCCAGAGGACGTCCATCAGCCGCTCCCTTGTAAGGGTCTGTCCCGGGTTCCGCACGAAAAACCGGAGGAGCTTCTGCTCGATCTTACTTAAGACGATCTCCTGCCCGTCCACATAGAAACGCATCTCCTCAAACTGAAAATGGTACCTGCTGTCCGCATAGTCGTCTTTTTTACTCTCCGGCTCACCGCCTGTGCGGAGCCGCATCCGGTCCACCCTGGCCCGCAGGGCCATAAGCCCGAAGGGCTTGGTGATATAGTCGTCCGCCCCCAGGGAAAAACCGGTGATCTCATCGCTCTCCAGGTCATTGGCCGTGATGAGGAGCACCGGGATCTTCGAGTGGCTGCGGATTTCTTGTAAAAGGTCGTACCCGCTGCCGTCCGGCAGGTTCACATCCAGCAGAGCCATGTCCACCTGCTCCCTCTCAAGTATCTCCCTGGCCTCACCGGCAGCATGAGCCTGCAAAAAAGCCGTGTCCTCCCTTTCAAGAGCCAGGGTGATGCCCTGGTTCAGTCCTCTGTCATCCTCCACGATCAGGATTTTATACATCTGTCCTCTCCTTGCATGATTTCTTACTGATCATTCGTATTTTCCCTTTGCCACTTTCCGTCCCTGCAGAGCGCTCTGATTTTTGTTTACAAAAGACCTGGTCCGGGCCCGAAGCAGGATCTTCCTGCCCTCTGGCGTACGGGTGTAGACAACCCGGTACCGTCCAAGCACCCTGCGCATATGTTTCTCAAAGACCAGGGCCCGCTCTTTCTGTCTGCCGAAAATTTCCGGGACGCTGTAATATTCTTCCCCCCGCCCCCTTCTCTTCTCCCGCATCAGCAGGTATCTGGGATTGTCGATGACGCCCCAGATCTCTTCCATGCAGGCCGCAAAGGTAGTTTTATCCCGCATGGTGCCGCCCTTGAGCCATGTCCCGATGAGCATGCCCTCCACAGACTCCACCTGGGCCCGGCAGTGCTGCGGGTCTTCCAGCTCTCCGGTCTCCGCCAGGGCGTCGGCCACCGCCTGGCTGAGCCGCCTCATCCGCCGCTCCGGCGTGCTGAAGCGGGCCAGCCTGATCCCGTACCTGGCCACCAGGACGCAGGCGGCCAGCATCAGAAGGCCAAGGGCCGCCGCCAGAGCGGATCTGGTTCCATAAGCCGCCTCCACAAACATGCGCCCCATCCCGGCCATCACCGCCAGGACCACGCTGAAAATCTCATACCACAGTGCATTGAAAAAGAGAAAGCCGGTCTTTTCTTCCTCCCTGGGGACCGTCTCCACCTGCTGGACTTCCATGCCGCCGTGGATCTCCCGCAGCGACTCCTGCCACCGGGCTCTCAGGCCATCCCTGTCCACCGCCCGCCGCAGCATCATCTGGTTGACTTTCTCCATCTTCTCCTTTGTGTCAAACTCCGGGATGGCAAGCCGCTCCATGCCGCTCTCTATCACATTGTCCTTCCAGGAGACGCCGAGAAATGACTCAAATCTTCTTTTGAGCATCTCGTAATCCCCGGAGAGGTCCGGGTGCTTTGTCTTCCCGGATTTCTGCGGAAAGATACAGGCAAGATGCCAGATATTGCCTGTCTTCTCCGGGTGATCCCGGTCCGTCCGGATGGTGCGGCCCCGCATCTGGTTGCTGAGCATGAAGGAGCCCACATAGGTAGCCAGGATAAGTGAGTTGATGCAGGGGGCGTCCCACCCCTCCCCCAGGAGGGATTTGGTCCCCACCAGTGTATTGATCTGCCCCTGCCGGAACAGCTCTGTGATGACCGCCACCACATGGGTATTTTTCCCCTTCACTTTAAGCTGGCCGTAGCCGGTGTCCCGGACAGGGGACAGAGTGCCCTGGCAGCCCTTCTCCTGCAAAAGGACCTCCAGCTTTTCTTTCGTGTCCACAGGGACCAGTATCACGCTGCCGCTCAGGCATCCCAGACGGATCCCTTCCCCGGCCTCTCTCCTCAGATATTCGAAAATCGGCACGGCTCCTATCTCGGCCGCCACTGTCTGGTCTGTCCCTACAAGGGGCAGCTTGTCCTTCTTGATATAGTCGCACAGAACCAGAAGGCGCAGCTCCTCTCCCAGAGAGCTGTACTCCGCGTCCACGATCCGACCGATGCTCTCCATCTTGCCCTGGCTCTTTGCCAGAAGCCTCTGCATGGCGTCCCTGTGGGTGAGAGACACCTTTTTCCGGTAAATACAGCCCGCCTCCTTCAGCTCCCGCAGCAGCTCCTCCCGGTCACTCTGAGTCACCTCGTAGGAGTCCGCGTCGTCATAGAGAAACCCCTGCAGGAGAACCTCCAGCCAGGAGCTGTCAAGCCTGGGCAGCCTTCCCTCCGCTCCGATCAGCTCTCTTAAGTACGCCGGAAAGGGGATCTGCTGTGCCTGGCAAAAGATGAGAAGGGCGGAAAAGTACTTCGGATTGTCCAGGAACCTCTCACTGTACTCCTCCGGGCTTCGCAGTCCCCTGTGGGTGGCGATCATGTCCGTAAATCTGCTCCCTGTAAGGAGCCGGTTCCTCACAGCCTCCTCCTTCTTCTGATAGTCCTCTATCTGGCGCAGCTCCTCCCTGGCAGGCCAGTTGAAAAAGATATAGTCCTCGTGGGGACACAGACTCCCCTCCTTCACCAGCTCCGGCGTGAAGATCTCCTCATCGATGGGGCCGCACAGGTCGATATAGCGCTTCCACTGTCCCGGCGTGCTGTCGTAGGGCGGCGTGGCTGTCAGGGCGATGACCGTCACCCCCTTCAGCTCCTTCATAAACTTTTCCAGCGCCTTCCACCACTCGCTCCTTAAGTGATGGGCCTCATCCAGGCAGATGGTCCGGATGCCAGCCGCCCGCACCGCCTCGAGGATATCAAAGTCCCGGAAGTCCACATCCTCGGACTCCCCCTCCGTGTGCTCTCCGTCTGTGGCCTCCGTCTTCTTGTCACCTGCTTCCTGCTCGTTATCCTCTGTCAGCTCACCTTCGCTGTCCGCCAGCCTGCCCTGATATCTCTTCATGGCGCTGTACAGAGCCTGGTAGGTGATGGCTGTGATGCTCTTCATGTTTTTCAGATCATTGGAGAGAAGCTCCTCCGGATCCCTGCCCGGGAGGAGAAATCCCTCCACAATGCGCTCCAGCCACTGCTGCCGGATGGTGATGCCAGGAGACAGGATCAGGCAGGGCGCGCCGAGGCGCCGGATCAGCTCAATCCCAAGAGTCGTCTTCCCGGACCCAGGCGCCGCCACGATATGCGCCTTCCCGTCCGCCAGGTATTTGTCCGCATTGGAGAGGGCCCTGTCCTGGTAATCCCTCCAGGTTCCCCTGAACTGCAGTGTATCCTCGTATATGTTTTTCATTCCTCACATTCCCCTTGTGCTGTCTTTGTCATGCTTCAAGTCCACTCTATATGGATTTTTGGAAAAAGTCAATGGCCCGAGAAAACGAAAGGGCTGTATCCCTTTTTCCCCTTGCCCTTATACACCGCACAGCAGTATACTGATATTGAAAAAAGAAAAAAGGAAAGGAGACGGCGAAACGCCGGAATTGACGCAATGAAAAAGATGATCTTAGTTACTTCCCCACCCGCCTGTGGGAAAACCTATATTTCCAAACAGCTTGCCGAAAATCTGAAGCATGTTGTCTATCTTGACAAGGACACTCTGATTCCCCTTTCCAACCGGGTATTCATAGCTGCCGGCCAGGAAATCAACAGGAGCTCTGACTTTTTCGAAGAGAATATAAGGGATTACGAGTACGAGGCCATTGTGGACATCGGCGTGGAGGCGCTGGCCTACGATGACATTGTCCTCATCAACGCTCCCTTTACCAAAGAGGTTCACAACGAGGAGACGCTGGAGCGCTTCCGCACCAAGCTGCGAAAAAAGGGCGCCAAGCTGGTAGTCATCTGGGTCGTGACTGATCCGGAGGTGTGTCACGAGAGAATGATCCAGAGAGCTTCAGACCGGGATACCTGGAAGCTGGAGCACTGGGATGAGTATATAAAGACCATCGATTTTTCTATCCCGGAGCCCCTGAAGCGCCTGGACGCGGGGCATGACCTGATCCTCTTCTACAATTCCTCCGACGCGGAGTTTGACCAGTCCATGAAGACAATTCTCCCCCTGCTGGAGGAGGACGGGGAGATATAAGGGTCTTCCAAAAAATTTCAAGAGCGGCAGAATTTTAATTTTCCGCCGCCCTTGATTTTTTCATTCAGCCTTGAGCAGGAGAGCTGTTTGCTCAAGGTCCTATTTCTTCCTTTAAATATTGTTCAACTAATGCTACTACTTCTTTTGCTGTCTCCAACTGTTCTTTTTCATCTTCAATTGATACAATGTAAAAATCATCGTAATCACTGACATGGCGAATTTCCTGTGCCAGGCCAGTTCTCTCGCCCCACCAATATCATCCAGGCTATGCTGCATACAATTCTACCCCTTCATTCTTAATATTGTTATAGAATGGATATGCTCTGATCCATTTATTAAAATGATCCGAATTCTTCACAATAGGCATGATTTCCAAATCATTATCAAAATTATAATCAAAAGTCAGGTCGGAAAGCGTATGCCCTTTACTTCGTATCTCATCGTCTGACAGATCCACCAAGATCATAATATCAATATCTGAATTCGGGCCAAAATCGCCTCTTGCATAAGAGCCGTATAATATCACAGACTTCAGCCTTTCTCCATAAATTTTATGCACGTCTTCCACATATTTTTTTAATATTTCATTCCAAACCAAAGACATATACTTCCTCCTTCCCACTCTTTTTCTAATTATAGTATATCTATTTTACAGAATGAAATCAATCATACTTTTATGTGCCACCATATGTTTTCTTCAAAAAAACCCTTACAAACAGCATATACCGCCATTTGTAAGGGTTTCCCTTTCAGAATATCAATGCATGAATTTACATTCCAGCCTGCGCTGCAACCTCTGCTGCGAAGTCGTCTACCTTCTTCTCGATTCCCTCGCCTGTCTCGAAACGTACAAACTTCTTCACTTCCATGTTTGCGCCGTTCTCCTTTGCAACCTTGGCAACGTACTTGGCAACTGTCAGGTCGCTGTCCTGTACGTACACCTGATCCAGCAGGCAGATCTCCTTCATCTCTTTGTTGAGACGACCGATGATCATCTTCTCAATGATGTTGTCCGGCTTATCCGGGTTCTCTGTCTTAGCCTGTGCAAGCAGGATCTCCTTCTCGTGATCCATAAACTCCTGAGAAACCTCATCCCTGGACACATACTTCGGAGACATAGCCGCAACCTGCATAGCCACGTTCTTCAGACATGTCTTGATCTCATCGTTGATCACGTCGGTAGCTGCCTCTACAAGGACGCCGATACGTCCGCCGCCGTGGATGTAAGCCACAACGCATCCGTCGGAAACGATCTTCTCAAATCTTCTGATGTTCAGCTTCTCGCCGATCACGGAAATCTTCTCTGTCAGGGCCTCCTGTACAGTCTTGGAGCTGTCCTCGATCCATGGCTCTGCCATGAAAGCGTCCATATCCTTTGCCTCTGTAGCCAGAGCCTGATCGGTAACTGCCTTTACAAAGCCCTGGAACTCAGCGTTCTTTGCAACAAAGTCTGTCTCGGAGTTTACCTCAACGATAGCTGCTGTCTTGTCTTCCTTAACCTCAGCCATAACAAGACCCTCTGCGGCAATTCTGCCGGCCTTCTTAACAGCCTTTGCCTCGCCGTTCTTTCTCAGGTACTCGATCGCTGCGTCCATATCTCCGTTTGTCTCGCTGAGGGCCTTCTTGCAGTCCATCATGCCTGCGCCTGTCATCTCTCTCAGCTCTTTTACCATACTAGCTGTTACTGCCATTTCTTTTTCCTCCATATATAATTGATCATATATAGTTCTTCAAGTCTGCTTCCGGGGTCAGATTAAGCCTCAACTGTCTCCTCTGCTGTCTCCTCGTAAGCCTCCTCGCCCTCTGCGTACTCTTCCTCATTGTACTCAGCAGCGCCCTGGTTAGCCTCAACAACAGCGTCAGCCATCTTGGAAACGATCAGCTTAACCGCACGGATAGCGTCGTCATTTCCAGGAATTACATAGTCGAGCTCTTCCGGATCGCAGTTTGTATCAGCGATACCGATAAGCGGAATTCCAAGGGTATGAGCCTCCTGCACGCAGATTCTCTCCTTCTTCGGGTCAACAACGAAGATTGCGTCCGGCAGTCTCTTCATCTCTTTGATACCGCCAAGGTTCTTCTCCAGCTTCTCCCACTCTTTTTTCAGCTTGATAACTTCCTTCTTCGGCAGAACATCAAATGTTCCGTCCTCAGCCATAGCCTCGATCTCTTTCAGACGTGCCACACGGCTCTTGATGGTCTTGAAGTTTGTCAGCATACCGCCGAGCCATCTCTCATTTACATAGAACATACCGCAGCGCTCTGCCTCTGTCTTGATAGCGTCCTGAGCCTGTTTCTTTGTTCCAACGAACAGGATCGTGCCGCCCTCTGCCGCGATATCGGATACTGCCTGGTAAGCCTCATCTACTTTTCCAACGGATTTCTGCAGGTCGATGATGTAGATACCGTTTCTCTCTGTGTAGATGTAGGGAGCCATCTTAGGGTTCCATCTTCTTGTCTGATGTCCAAAGTGAACACCTGCTTCTAAAAGCTGTTTCATTGAAATAACACTCATGTTTCTTTCCTCCATTTGGTTTTCTTTCTTCCGCACATTTCATTTCCCGCATGACCGTCTTTTTGTGAAAAAAGCTTAGGCACCGGTGCGGGCAGACATATGCGTGTTTTTTTGCAACGGTCATATATTATCATAAAACCCGCCCTGTTGCAAGCATTTCTCCCGATTTTGTTCTCGTTTTGTCCTCCGCTTTTCCTGATTTTGTCCTTCTTCTTTTTGACGGATTGATCAGCAGTCAATGCCCTTTCTCTGATAGAAGAGGTTGAACAGGATGTACCCAGCCGCGATCCACAGGGCGCACACCCCCAGGGCGACGAGATTGCCCTTTGTGAACAGCTCCTGGCTTTGAGTCACGCCACTGTAAATTGTCTGAAATGAGGTGGTGGGCACAGCGATGGACACCTTCTCCAGCGTCTCACTGAGTCCTCCAAAAAGAGGCGGCAGCATGGTCAGCAGCATGAGGGGCGCGCCGATGGTTCCGGCCGACGCCTGATCCCTGGCTAAAAGTCCCGCCAGCGCCCCCAGGAAGCACAGCCCCGCCGAGGCCAGCAGCACGGCCCCTGTGTAAACCGGGAAATTCTTCACATCCCCCCCTGTGATGAAGAACACAGCCGCAGCGTCCAGAGCCGTCATCAGCAGGCACACGATCATCTTGGAGGCCAGGAACTCCTGCCCTCTCACCCGGGCCATCATGAGGGAGCGGAGAGTATACTTTTCCTTCTCCTCCGCGATCATCACAGGCAGGATGCTGGTGGGGCTGATAGCGATGGAAAACACAGCGCACATGCCAAGCACGTAATCTCCCATCTCATCCCCCAGGTCTTTGAAAACATTCTGGTAGATAAAGCAAAATACAATGGGAATAAGAAAGCTCACCAGAATATTCTTGTTGGTCAGGCATCCCTTCAGATCCTTTTTCAGTAAGGTAAAAATAATTTTTCCGCTCATGGCTATTGTTCCTCCTTTGTCAGTGTAAGAAATACGTCCCGCAGACTGGGCTCCTCAGAGTGGATCATAAGAACCTCCCCTGCCTGCTCCAAAGACTTCAGCAGTGCTTCTCTTTCCAGAGGCACCTCCTTCTTCCCCTCCCCCGTGGTGATGACCACCCTTTTCCGGGAGTATTTCAGCTTCAGCTCCTCCGGTGAACCGCTCTCCACAATGCTTCCTCTATTTAAAAGGGCTACCCTGTGACAGAGCTCATCCGCCTCCTCCATGTTGTGGGTGGTGAGAAAAACTGTGGCCCCCTCCCGGTTCAGCTTCCTGATAAGATCCCTTATCTCATCCGCCGTAGCCGGGTCCAGGTTGGCCGTGGGCTCGTCCAGAAAGAGGAGGCCCGGCTCGTGGATGATGGTCCTGGCAAAGACCAGTCTCTGCTTCATCCCCCGGGAGAGCTTCTCCACCTTCTTCCTGGCGGCATCAAGAAGCTCCACCGCCTCCAGCGTCCTTCGGATTTTTTTCTTCTTATCCTTAATCCCGTAAATATCCGCGAATATGTCCAGGTTTTCATAGACTGTCATCTTCTCGTACAGGCCGCTCATGTCGCTCATAATACCGATCTTCTTTTTTATATCCGGTGAAAACGGATCCTTCCCCAGCACAGTCACTTCCCCGCTGTCACTGTGAAGCTGCCCGGTGAGGAGCTTGATGGTAGTCGTCTTGCCTGCCCCGGAGGGTCCCAGGTATCCGAAGATCTCTCCTTTTTTGATTTCCAGATCACAGTGATCCAGCGCCTTTACCTTTCCAAAGGTCTTTGTCAGTTGATTTGCTTTTACGATGTTTGTCATGGCTTTCGTCCTCCTTACAACTCCTATCCTACCGATTCTGTAGATTTTCACCTTATTTTCCCGGTAAATGGAGCCTGCAAGGGGATGAACGGAGCAAAAAAAGGGGTGAAACCTGCAAGGCCTCACCCAAAAAGTCACTTTTTTATTTCTCATATGTGCTGTGTCCCGGTCTCAAGGGCAGGGAAAAAGGCTCTCTTTTTCCGGATCACAAGGAGGACAGCCAGCCCTGCCAGGAACCAGATCACACAGACAGCGCTGCCCCAGGCCAGGGACACATCCATAAAGCCCTCCATGGGCTGTATTTTTTTCAGGACCACTCCCAGGATACCGGTGGGCAGAAACTCCGCCACTCTTCCAAAGGCCACATTCCAGTAGGAAAAGACCGGCGCCACATAGACGGCCACCACGCTGATGGCTGCGTACACATTCACGCTGTTCTGGTCCTTTGCGTACACCCCGGTCAGGAAGCCCCAGGGCAGAAGGGCCGTCACGCCGGCCAGATGGATCAGCAGGTACTCCGGCAGGAGGGACATATCCGCCCCCGCGATGAGAAACACCACCACAGCCATGAGCTCTCCCACCACCAGGCAGGCCACGGCCTTAGCCGCCGCAAACTGAGCCAGCGTCACGCCGGACCGGGACAGAAGGGACAGGGTGTCCCTCTCTTTTTCCTCCACCAGCAGGAGGGGAAAATCTGTCAGCGGCACCAGCACGATATTAAAAAGTCCCGTGGTCAGAATCAGCATCCAGGGATCAAAGTACACCATCCGGAAGATCATGGCCAGAATGGCCGGGGTAAAGGCCATCAGCAGAATCGTTTTATCCGTAAAGGACGTCCAGATATCCTTCTTCAGCAGCGTCCACATTCTCTTCATTTTACTTTCCTCCTAAGGCTCACTGATTTAAAATTCATACATGCTTCGCAGCTCCTGGATCTTTCCCTTGGACAGGGGCACGTCTGTCTTCTCGTATCCCGACAGGCGCAGGGAGTAGGAATTTCTCGTCCACTTCACCAGCTCCACCACCTTCTGCATGTTCACAATGTAGGATCGATGGCACCGGAAAAAGCCGAACCTGGCCAGCTTTTCCTCCAGCTCTCCCATCCGGAAGGCACCCGTATACTGCTCCCGCTTTACGTACACAAAGACCTTCCCGTCATTCGCCTCCACGTAGTCGATCTCCTCCGGATTAAAGAGGAAATTCTTCTCATTGTAGGAGACGGAAATCTTGCTCACCTGGGGAAGCTCCGGGCTGTCCTGGGTGTTCTCCCCCTGGTCGATGCACCGCACCTCCCCCTGAATGATCTCATAGTGATCCCCGGGGCAGATGCAGGTGTCCCGGTGGGACAAGGACAGGGTCACAAGCCGCCCCTCCCGCTCATAAAAGCTCTCCATCCAGCCAAGGATGACCTTCTTTGACTCTTCCTCCTCAAAGGCAATAGGATTCAGGACAAAAAAGTCCTGCGCTCCCCTGACGATCTCCCGGGCGATCCGCACCCTCTTCTTCTGTCCCTCCGTACATGCGCCCAGCTTTTTTCTCATCAGCTCCGAAAGGTGCATCTGCTCCACCGCGGAGCGCACTCTCCCCGACCTGCCGGACAGCCCCGCAAAAAACTTCAGATAGCTTTTCACTGTCATCCTTTCATACAGGGCTCCCTCATCTTCCACATATCCCGCGTCCCGGCCCGCCGCCTCCATCAGAGGGGCTTCGTCCTTTTTGGTTCCCTCGAAATGGAGCATCCGGCTTCCGGATAAAACCTCCCTCAAAAGCTCTTCCATAATCTGTTCTCCTTTGGCTTCACCCTGCCATTTTCACGGCAGGCAAAATACTTCTCCATTGTACTGGATGGAGGCGTACATTTCAATATATATGGAAGAAGTATTCCCGGAGGTTCTCCCGAAAGAGGGGCGTAAAAAAGGACCTGCGCTGTAAAGCGCAGATCCTGTATCTGTCCGCCATATCCTAGAGAACTCTTCTCACGCAGCGGAGCTGCCGGTATGTACAGCTCGACCACTCCACAATGCCTACCTCAGGGGATGAGGCGTGGATGATGCCGCCCGTGCCATTGTAGATACCTACGTGTCCATAGTACACGAGGAGATCTCCCGCCTGTGCCTGGGAGAGAGGGATCTCCACTCCCGCCGTGGCCTGTGCTGTGTCAGTCCTTCCAAGGCTGACGCCAAAGGCCGCGTAGATCTGCTGGGTAAATCCGGAGCAGTCGATGCCGTTTGTCAGGCTGTTGCCCCCGTATACATAGGGGTTGCCCAGGAACTGTCTCGCATAGGCGACCACCGCCCATCCGTCTGTCCCCTGGGGAGGAATGACCGTACTGCCCCCACCACTGGAGCCACTGCCGCCGCTGGAACCGCTGCCACCAGATCCACCGCCGTTGGATGGCTGGCTGGGGGTAGTATCCTGGGCCGCGGCTGCTGCCGCTGCCGCCGCCTGGGCCTCCTGCTGCCTGCGGGCCTCTTCCTCCGCCTGCTGAGCAGCCACCGCCTCCTGAATGTCCGCGTCAAGCTGGGCAATCTCGGACTGCTTCCCCTCAATCATCGTTCCCAGGGAAGCCTTGTCGTTCTCCAGCTGGCTCTGCATCTGGTTCATGCTCTCCGCCTCCTCCTGGAGACTTTCGGAGAGCTTCTCTATCTTCTCCGTTGTAGCTACATACTCTTCCTGCTTCTGTCTGTCATATGTGTGCACATTTTTTATGTACTCGGCCTTGTTCACCAGATCTGAAAAGCTCTCTGCCGAGAGGAGCAGCTCCAGCTCGTTGCCGCTTCCGGACTCGTACATGTACTGAATACGCTTTTTCATATCCTCGTACTGCTTGTCCTGCTGCACGATCGCCTCCTCCAGGTCTATATTCGCCTGGTCGATCTCCTCCTGCTTTTTCTGCAGATCCGACTCCAGTGTGCTGATCTTGTCCAGAATACCTGTCAGCTCGGACTGGAGCGAAACCACCTCGTCCTCTGCCGCCGCCTTGTCATTTTGCAGATCCTCCACAGAGGGGGTTGCAAAGACAGGGCTGACCGCCATGGAACTGATCAGCGCCGCTGTGATAAAAGCCTGTGCGATTTTTCTCTTCATATTCTCCCACCTGTCTGTTGTAAATTATTTATACTCTTATGATTTCAGTTTTCACTTATTCAAAATACATGTTACTACATATTTTCGTTTATTTCAACATTTTCCAGGAATTCACAAAAGAAAAGCAGCGCTCCTTCCCTCAAAGGGCAATGGAGCGCTTCTCGTTCTTTGACTATTCTTTTTTCAGGTAAATCCTAACGATAAATTCCTACCAGCATCTTCTGTACCAGGGTGATCCGTACACGCTGGCGATCTTGACCACGTCTCCCGGCTTGGGCGCGTGGATCATCTGACCGTTCCCGATATAGATCCCCACATGTGTTCCGTAGCACACGATGTCTCCCGGCTGTGGATTGCTGACTGCCACGCCGCAGCCTCCCTGTGCCTGGGAAGTCCTGGGAAGGGAAATGCCCGCCACCGCATGGCAGTACTGCACAAGTCCGGAGCAGTCAAATTCCACACCAGGTGTGGAGCCGCCGTATACATAGGGTACATTCAGCTGGCTGTACGCTGCGTTTACAATAGCCTGTGCAGTGGATGTGTTTCCACTGGATACGCTGCCGGATGAGCCAGATGAGCCGGATGAGCCTGAGGAGGAACTGCCGGTGGAACCGGATGTTCCGCTGCCGGTCGAAGTTCCTGTGGAGCTGCCCCCGTTCGTTCCGCCGCTCTGCACAGTCGTATTGCCCGTTGTCCCTGTATTCTGGCTCTCTGCCTCACGCTGAGCCGCCTCCGCCGCGGCGGCCTCTGCCGCCGCCTGGATCTGCTGGTCATAGTTGGCGACCTCCGCCTTCTTCTGCTCCAGAGTCTCATTCAGCTCCGCTTCCTGGGCCTCGTACTCAGCCTGCATGGTCTCCTGCTTATCCTGCTCTTCCTCCAGCGTATCCTTCAGATCCTGGATCTCTTTCTCCGTATCCTCCAGAGCCTGAAGCTGCTGCCTGTCATAGGTATGTACATTAGCGATATACTCCGCCTTGTTTACAAAATCCGAAAAATCTGTGGCAGACAGGAGGGTTTCCAGGGCGGTAGCCTGTCCGTTCTCGTACATATACTGAATGCGCACCTTCATAGAAGCATACTGCTCCTCCGCCTTCTGCTGGGCTGTATCCAGATCCTCCTGGGCCTGGATGATCTTTTCGCCGGTGGAGATCATCTCCTCCTCAAGCTCACCTGCTTTATTGAGAAGTTCTGTCAGCTGCTCCTGCAGAGAATCCGCCTCGCTCTGGGCCGCCGCTTTACTGCTCTCAAGTTCGTTTGTGTCCGGAGCAGCCAAAACCGGTGTCGCGGCTACGGAGCTGGCCAGAACCGCGGCGAGAACTGCTCTTCCATATCTCTTCATCTTTATTATCGTCACCCTTTCCGGTCATTTCTTATAGAAATCTTTCTTTTTCAACAGCATTTATTATAAATGACCAGTTAAAGTTTTGCAATATTTTTTAATACTTTTGTAATATTTTCATATTTCCATCACATTTCTCATCCGGCGCAGCAGGGAAAATCCCTTCCGCATCAGATCCTCTCCCGCTAAAGAGCCGCTGTATTTCTCTCCTCCGGTCCTCCCGGGAGCACCGGCTTCTCGTCAATCCTCTGGATCAGGACAAACATGGTGGCTGCAAAGGCAGCGCAAAGGACAGTGACGACGCTGATGCGCAGATTGTCCTCCATCAGCCATCCGAAGAGGCCGAACTGCGTGGCCGCCACAGAGATCAGGTTCATCACCACATGGGCCGCAGCCGGGGCCTTCACAGAGCCGTATTTTTCATAGACATAGCTGAGCATCATGCCCGTGGCAAAGGCGTACAGCATCTGGACCATGTTTCCGTGAAGGATAGCAAACACGAGGCTTGAGAAAAAGGCCGCGTGCATAAACCCGGACTGCTCTCTCATCCGCTTGAACATCATGCCCCGGAAGACAAGCTCCTCGGATATGGGCACCAATACGCCGAGACAGAGGAGCTGCATCCCGAAGGGAGCGCTGTAGAGAGACTCGGAGGTCTGCTGGTAGCTGGCGCTGTAGCTGGAGATGCCGGAGATCAGGATCAGGTTGTTCAGCCCCACACAGAGAGCCGCCGCAATCCCGATCACGGCCCCGTACTTCCACAGGGGCGCCTTCCGGTTGGGGATCACGCCCGCCAGCCGCTCATTTTTCCTGTCCTTGTGGAACATATATAAGATGACAGGGATGACGATGAGTGCGGTAACGCCCTCAAGCTGGGTCGTGTACCGCAGCATTTTCTCCGAGATAGACAAGGAGAAATTTAACATGTCCTGCTGACTCTGCATGGCTCCTATTGTCTCTTCATAGTGCCGGGAAATATAGAAAAACGTATACCCCATCACAGCCACCATACTGACGCCGATGCTGATCAGATATTTGATGATCAGGGGCGTCCATGCGTACCATGCTCCCCTCCTGACCGGGGGTGACACATGGCCTGTCGGCATCCCCTGCGGCATTTTGTGGGGTTCACTGTCTGTTCCGGGCTCCTGGTTCGGATTTTCCCAAGGATTATTCATATATCGTAAGCCTCGCTTTCTCGATCATTGTATGCGCTGCCCGCAGGCAGGCTCTCAAAATTCTTTTTTATTCTACTTCCGAAACAGAAAAGTTGCAATTAAAAAACTATAAACTCTTTCATTTCTCCTGATTTCGCCCTATAATAATAGAAACACCCCACGAAAGGAGCTTAATATATCATGGAAGATCAGAAACAGCGCGTTTACGATGCCCTGAACAAGCTGGGCATTAAATATGAAGTAGTGGAGCATGAGCCCGTCCATACCATGGAGGACATGGACCGCCTCGGCCTGCCCCAGAAGGGAACTCTCTGCAAGAACCTGTTCCTGCGGGACGCCAAGGGGAAACGGCACTTCCTCGTCACCTGCGATGAGAAGAAAAAGGTGGACCTGAAGGCGCTGGGCCGCACTCTCGGAGCCGGCAACTTAAGCTTTGCCTCCGAGGAGCGCCTGGAGAAATATCTGGGGCTGAAGCAGGGCAGCGTATCCCCCTTCGGACTGATGAATGACACAGACCATGCGGTAGAATTTTTTATCGACAAGGATTTAAGCCGCTGCAAGAGCCTTGGCATCCATCCCCTGGAGAACACAGCCACTGTGTTCCTGTCCTTCAAGGATCTGGACAAGTTCCTCTGGGATCTGGATGTGGATGTAATCAAGATCAAGCTGTAGGCATATCGCCCGCCGGCCGGGACTCTAAGGCTGTATATGGTATATAAAAGAGACAGGAGATCTTTAACGAAAAAGGAACTCCTGTCTCTTTTTGGTTTACAACTGTGTTTCGCTTACGTCCGCCCTTCCGAACTCCTCCAGCGCCCTGCGAATGTCCGCCTCGCCGCCTGTCAGGGTTCCCTGGATCATGCCCGGCTTTCCGCCGCCCCGGCCCTCAAACCGGCTGTTCAGGCTCTTCCCAAGAGGCCGCACATCCGTCTGTCTGCTGCCGATCACATACCGCCAGCCGCCGTCCTTCGCCGCCGTAAAGACGCCGCAGACGCAGGCTCCCCTCTCCAGGAGCAGGTTCATCAGCTCTCTCGGAGCATCCCCCGCAAGGTCGTCCGCAAAGACAGCCGTCACCGGCTCGTCCACACGGATTTCCTTCGCACGGTACGCAAGGATCTGATGCTGGAGTCTTCCGTTCTCATACCTCTGCTTCTCCAGCTCCTCCTTCTGCCGCTTTACCGCCCCGGCGATCTGGTTCTCCTTCTCGCACAGAAGAGCGCCTATCTCCTTAGCGGCTGCCAGCTTGGCCTCGTAGTCCCTGAGCGCCCGAAAGCCGCAGAGCATGGTGATGCGCTCACCGCCTTTGTAATTCATCCGGTTCACCAGCTTGATCATCCCGATCTCCCCTGTCCGCTTCACATGAGGCGCGCAGCAGGCGCACACGTCGTAGCCGGGCACACTCACGATCCGGACCTGTCCCTCGATCTCAATCTTACTCCGGTACTCCATATGCTCCAGCTCCTCCTTCGAGGGGTACTGGACAAGGACCTCCAGATCCAGCGCCGCCGCCCGGTTGGCCTCCCACTCGATCTTTCGGAGCTCCTCCGCCGAAATAGGGCCGTCAAAATCCATGGTACAGTAGTCGCTGCCCAGATGAAAGCCCACGTTGTTATATCCGAAACGGCTGTGGACGAGGCCGGAGACAATGTGCTCTCCGGTATGCTGCTGCATCTTCTCAAAGCGCTCCTCCCAGTCAATCCGGCCCCGGACAGCCTCTCCCGGCTCCAGGGCCTCCTCCGTCCTGTGGTACACAACACCGTCCCTCTCCTGGGCATCCACCACCTTTATCTCTCCCAGGTATCCGGTGTCCGCGTACTGCCCTCCCCCTTCCGGGAAAAAGCAGGTCTGGTCCAGCACGATCCAGAATCCGCCGCCTTTCTCACATGCCTGGCAGGATAAAACCCGGGCCTCAAATTCCCTCATGTGGCTGTCCTCGTAAAACAGTTTCCTGGTCATCTCTTCAACACCTACATTCTCTGTATTCACATCTTCTACATTCTCTCCGGAGCCTCAAAGCCCAGCACATCGATACAGCTCTCCAGGATCTTCTTTGTCAGCACGAGAAGGGCGATGTAGCTCTTACGCACTTCCTTATCCTCCTCTGCCAGGATCTTTGTCTCGTGGTAGAACCGGTTGAAAGCGTTGGCCAGCTCATAGATGTAAGCGCAGATCTTGTGGGGCGCCAGCTCCTCAAAGGCGGTCTCCATCACGCCGTTGTACTTGGCTGCCTCCAGCATAAGTGCCTTCTCCTCATCCCCGTGGGCTCCGGCGATGGCCAGGCCCTCCAGCGACTCTCCCGCCTCTGTGTATTTATTAAGGATGGACTTGATCCGCACGATGGTGTAGAGAATATAAGGGCCTGTATTTCCCTCAAAGGAAGTGAACCTGTCCACGTCGAAGACATAGTCCTTGGCCGCCTGGTTGGAGAGGTCTCCGTATTTGATGGCGGAAAGTCCCACGATCTTCGCTGTCTCTCTGGCTTCCTCCTCTCCCACGGTCCGGTTGTCCGTGATCTTGCGGTACATCTCCTCGTCAATCTCCGCGATCAGGCTCTCCAGGCGCATGACGCCGCCCTCCCTTGTCTTGAAGGGCTTCCCGTCCTTGCCGTTCATGGTGCCAAAGCCCAGGAACCGCAGCCTTGTCTCCTCCGGCACAATGCCTGTCTTCTTGGCAGCACGGAACACCTGGGTAAAGTGGAGCTCCTGCCTTTTGTCCACCACGTAGATCACCTGATCCGGGTGATAATCCTGCTCTCTCTGTACCAGAGTGGCAAGGTCCGTGGTGCCGTAGAGAGAGGCTCCGTCTGACTTCTGGATCATACAGGGCGGGATCTCCTTTGTGTCGTCCTCCCGCTTCACATCGATGACCAGGGCTCCCTGGTCTATCCGGGCAAAGCCCTCTTTTTTCAGCCTATCGATCATATCCGGGATGTAGGGCTGGGCGTCGGACTCTCCCTTCCAGAGGTCAAACTCCACGTTCAGATTGCTGTAGTTCTTCTTCAGGTCCGCCACAGACACTGCCATGATGTGCTTCCACACAGCCGTGTATCCCCTGTGTCCGTTCTGGAGAAGATAGGTCGCGTGCAATGCTTCCTCCCGGTAATCCTCGTGCTCCTTCGCGTAGGCACTGGCTGTTGGGTAGATCTCCTCCAGCTCTCCGATGGTAAAGGGCGCCTCCTCGGGATACTCTCCCTCAAAGGAATCGTCAAAGTAAGGGAGCTCCGGCTGGCGCTTCTTCAGCTCTGTGATGATAAGGCCCATCTGGTAGCCCCAGTCTCCCATGTGGATGTCTCCCAGCACCTTATGTCCCATGAGACGGCAGATCCGCTTAACGCTCTCCCCGATGATGGCGGACCGCAGATGCCCTACGTGGAGAGGCTTGGCCACATTGGGCCCGCCGTAGTCGATGAGGATGGTCTGGGGAGCGCTGCTCTCCTCCACTCCCAGTTTTTTGTCCTCTCCCATCTCATTCAGATAGCCTGCTATATATTTATCGTCCAGCTTTATATTAATGAAGCCGGGCCTTACCATCTCCGCCGAGAGGATACAGCCCCCCTCCTTTATCTGATCCACCACATCCTGGGCGATCATAAAAGGCGCCTTTTTGTACGCCTTGGCTCCCGCCATGGCGCCGTTGCACTGGTACTCGCACAGATCCGGCCTGTTGGACAGGGTGACCTTTGCGTAGGAGCGGTCGTAGCCCGCCTTCTCAAACGCCTCTTCCATCTCTTCCGTGATCAGATCTATCAGTTGTTTCATTCTTTTTCCTCCATTCCTGCGGTCAGGATACCCTCTGCATCCCGATATCATCTTATAAGTCTACCATAATCAGGCTTTTCTCTCAATATCCTCTTTTCCACATTCTGTACTTTTTTCTTTCTTGCATTTTCCGGGCAGGTGTGCTACCCTCTTTGCCAGACCCGGTTGAAAACCGGGCCGACAGCAGACTTTTCAGAAACGAGGGATTACAATATGAAGATAGGTTCTCATGTGGGGATGAGCGGAAAGGACATGCTTCTTGGCTCCGCGAAGGAGGCCGTCTCCTACGGGGCGGACACATTCATGTTCTACACCGGCGCTCCCCAGAACACGAGAAGGAAAGAGATCAGCGAGCTGAACATTGAGCCCGCCTGGGATTACATGGAGGAGCACGGGATCGATGAGATCATCGTTCACGCCCCCTACATCATCAATCTGGCCAACACGGTCAAGCCGGAGACCTACGAGCTGGCAGAGCGGTTCCTGGCCCTGGAGCTGGAGCGCACCGCCGCCTGCAAAAGCCGGATCCTCATCCTACACCCAGGTGCCCATGTGGGGGCCGGGGTGGACGCCGGCATCGCCCAGATCGTCCGGGGGCTGAACCACATCCTGACGCCGGACACACCCGTGTGCATTGCCCTGGAGACCATGGCCGGGAAGGGCTCTGAGATCGGCCGAAGCTTCGAGGAGCTGGCCCGCATCTACGACGGAGTCACCTGCAGCGACAAGCTGCGGGTCTGCTTTGACACCTGCCACACCAGCGACAGCGGCTACGACATCATCCACGATTTCGACGGCGTCATGGAGGAGTTTGACCGCCTCATCGGCAGGGACCAGATCGCTGTCTTCCACATCAACGACAGCAAGAACCCGGCAGGCGCCGCCAAGGACAGACACGCCAACATCGGCTTTGGTCAGATTGGCTTTGACGCGCTGAACTACATTGTACACCACCCGGATTTCGAGGATGTGCCAAAGATACTGGAGACGCCCTACGTCCCCTCCCCCACCCAGCCGAAGAAATCCTTTGCGCCCTACAAATACGAAATCGAGATGCTCCGGCAGGGATCCTTTGATCCGGACCTGCTAGAGAAAATTGCCGGCAATTAGTCCGGCTTTTTTCTTGACATTTCCTCTTGTATGTATTATTGTATTACATAGATAATACATTTATATTTTTACATTTTATAAATGCGACAAGAAAAGCGAGGTGATCACATGCCATGGGACTTAGATAATGACCGCCCCATCTACCTGCAGCTTATGGAGCGGATCCAGCAGGACATCATAGCCGGCGTATACAAGCCCGGCGACAAGCTCCCTTCTGTGCGGGATCTGGCGGTGGAGGCCGCTGTAAATCCCAACACCATGCAGAAGGCTCTCTCTGAGCTGGAGCGCAGCGGCCTTGTATATGCCCAGCGGACCAGCGGACGTTTTATCACGGAGGACGAACAGATGCTCAAGGACATGAAAAAGGAACAGGCTTCCAGACATATAGCTGAGTTTTTTGAAAAAATGAGAAGTCTCGGTTTCCGGGACGAAGAGACGCTCTCCCTGATCGAGGAAGCAGTAAAGGAGGAACACTGACTATGAAGCCGATATTAGAATGTAAGGGGCTTTCCAAAAAATACAACAACATGAACTACGCCCTCACCAATCTGAATCTGGCGCTGGCCCCCGGCCAGATCGTGGGGCTCCTGGGGCCGAATGGCAGCGGCAAGAGCACGCTGATCAAGCTCATCAACGACCTGCTCATCCCCACGGAGGGCGAGGTTCTTGTGGACGGCATGACGCCCGGGGTGGAGACAAAGAAGATCGTCTCCTATCTGCCGGAGCGCACCTATCTGGATCCGGCCATGAAGATCAGGGACATCATCTCCTATTTTGCGGATTTCTACGAGAACTTCGTGACAGACAGAGTCTACCACATGATGACGGATCTGGAGATCGATGTGAACGCCAGGATGCGGACTCTTTCCAAGGGCACAAAGGAGAAGGTACAGCTGGCCCTCGTCATGAGCCGGGACGCCCGCCTCTACATCCTGGATGAGCCCATCGGGGGCGTGGATCCCGCCGCCAGGGATTACATCCTGCGGACCATACTTACGAACTACAGCGAAGACGCAACCATCCTTCTGTCCACCCACCTCATCACAGACATTGAGAACATCCTGGACAGAGTGCTCTTTCTCCGCCAGGGCCAGATCGTCCTGAACCAGACAGTGGATGAGATCCGGATGAACCAGGGAAAATCCGTCGACGCTTTATTCAGGGAGGTATTCAGATGCTAGGAAAACTGATCAAATACGATTTAAAATCCATCACAAGGTTTCTGCTCATCATCCACATTTTCCTGATAGCCGCCGCCGTGTTCGGGCGCGTCTTCCTGACGGGAAGGATTGATTTTGAGGCAGACGAGATCAACGAATTTCTCCTGACCCTGACCTTTGTGATCTACATCATCATATTTGCCGGCGTGTCCTTTGGAACCTCCATTATCATCGCCGTGAGATTTTACAAAAATCTGTTCTCGGATGAGGGATACCTGACCAACACCCTGCCGGTGACCAAGGGAATGCACCTTCTGTCCAAGACAATAGCAGGGAGCCTCTGGTGTCTCATCGACACGCTGCTCATCTGCCTGTGCGCCTACATCCTGATGGCCGTCCCCGTCATAACAGAGCCCTTAAGCGCCCACTGGGACGAATTCATCCATCTGCTGGGCTTCCAGGGACAGGGAGACCTCAACCTCTTCCTGCTCTATATGCTGCTGCTCAGCGTGGTGAGCGCTGTCGGCAATGTAGTCATCATAGAGGCGTCGATCATCTTCGGGCAGCTCTTTAACGGCCACAAGGTGCTGGGAGCTGTGGTCGCCTACTTCGTGATCACAACCATCACCTCCATCGCTGCCACCGTGGCCATGGGCGTGCAGGGCATCCTAAGCGACAGCATTGCCATGAACTCCGGCACAGCAAGCATGGCCCCCGAATCCATCGACCTGGCAGGCTACCTCACGGACATCATGAACCTGAGCCTTATCCTGTCCCTCTGCCTGACAGTCATCCTCTACCTCCTGTCCTACTTTATCATGAGGAGGAAGATCAATCTGTCATAAAGCAAAAAAAACGGCAGGCGGCCTTTCAAAAGACCGCCTGCACAAGAAACATATAGAGCACTGTGCCGGCTCCGATGCTGAGAAGGTTATTCCTCTTCCACACATGGAGCCCGGCCGTGACCAGCACCGCCGCTGCTTCCGGTATCCCATGAGGAGCCGAGAGCACCGGCGTTGTTTTTAGGCAGTAGACAACCAGCATGCCGATGACAGCCGGCGTCAGCACCCTTCCCAGGTACTGGACCACATCCGGTATCTCCTTCCCTTTTGGAAAGATGAGGAAGGGAACCACCCTGGTGGCAAAGGTGGTCAGAGCCACCGCAAGGATAATGAGCAGCGACATTCCTACACTTAACGGCATACTCTCGCCCCCTCTCTCTCAAGGCGGGTCCGCCCCACAAAGAGGACAAGGACAATGAGCAGCATGGAGGGCAGGACAAAGCTGTCCGCCCCGAAGATCTGCAGACAGATAAACGCCGCCGCCACGCCGATCACCTCCGGCGCCCTGTTCTTCGCGTCCATCCACTGCTCCACAAAGATCACCACAAAGAGGGCTGTCATGGCAAAGTCAATGCCCTCCGAGTTGAAGGGGATCAGCGTCCCCGCAAGGGAACCGATGACTGAGCCGATAACCCAGTAGGACTGATCCATGATGGAGATGGCAAAGAGAAATTTCTCCTCGTCCACATCCGGCGGCACCTTTGTGGTACACAAAAGCGAGTAGGTCTCATCTGTCAGTCCGAATATCATATACCATCTCTTTTTTCCCATGGAGTGAAATCTGTCCAGCAGGGATATCCCATAGAAAATATGTCTTATATTCACCATCAGCGTCATAAAAACGACCTGGACAAAAGAAATACCCGGCACGAAAAAATTCACCGCCAGATATTGTCCCGAGCCCGCGTACACCAGAAGGCTCATCAGCATAGCCCACAAAAAATTATACCCTTTTTCCGCGTACATCACGCCGAAGGCGATCCCGATAAACAGATACCCTGTCAGAACCGGTATCGTGTACGGGAACGCCTTCCGAAATGCATGTCTGTATCCTCTCATACTTCCTGCGTCCTTTTTATCCTTCTCGTATATTCAATCTACTGCTGCCCCGTCGAGGCCGCCTCCAGATCGGCCAGAGCCTCCGCCAGGATAGCGTCCGACGCCACAGCCTGGTCGTAGGCCGCCTGGACCTGGTCCATCAGCCGGGCCGCATCCTCCTGGGATGCCAAAAGCTGCGCCGCATCCTTCGTGTCCTCATCCGGCAGCTCCTCCTCCACACAGGGCTTCCCTGTCTCCTTGTCCTCCCCGATATAGAGAGTCTCAAGGCCGGGAACCATAGTGTAGATATCCTTTATCTTCATATCATAGCGGACGAACGCCAAATATGTGTCCCTGTATTTTCCCCGCTTCGTGTAGATCCTCAGATTTTCGTATCCTTCCGCGAAGGGGCTCTGCGCAGTCCTCTCCTCATAGTACCTTCGGACTGCCTCTGTAATTTGGGAGTCTGTCTCCTCCGTCAGCGGATTGCTCTCCGCCTCCTGCCATCCTTTGTTCTCTGTCTGCACGTCTTCACTCTGGACGGATACGGCCTGGGCCTTCCTGTCCCTGGCACTGTCCTGTGCAGCTTTGTCCCCTCCGTAAACAGCTCCGGCAGCTGCTGCGGCCACGGCCAGCAGCGCACAGACAGCGATCACTGTCATGCGACTTCTGCTTCCCGCGTCCTGGCTGCCCTTTTTTCTGTTTTCTTTCATGATAACCTCCATTACATCTGTGATCATCAGGCGCCGGCAGACAAGGGGCACTACAAATGATACTCGCAAACATTTAAAAAGTCAAGGCAGGTCCATCAGGCAGTTTTTTTCAAATTTCCCCTTGTTTTTTCCAGTTGGTTGTGCTATTATACTATTTGTCTCTGTAGCTCAGTGGATAGAGCACTGCCCTCCGGAGGCAGGTGCGCCAGTTCGACTCTGGTCAGAGACGTAAAGAGGAACAGCTTCAACGGCTGTTCCTCTTTTTTTGTGGGATACGCCCCGAGGACGTCTCCTTCAGCTCTCCGGCCTGTCCATCGCCCAGAGGGGCAGGCTCAGCCTGTCTTCCTTCCGCTTGTAGTGGTAGGGAATGTCTGACAAAACCTCCTCCTCCCTCACCTGGGTCTCATTGATCTCCTTTACGATCATGGCCGTCTCCCGCCAGGAGGGGGCGCTGCTGTCAGGCACGATGATCACCTCGTGGATACTGCTTGGAAGCACGTAGAAGTCCTCCTTCAGATAGCTTCCGATAGGCTTCAGGACATCCTTATATAGGACTGCCGCTGCCCCGAAGTTCCGAATGCGGTTTGTGAGGATGTACATGCTGTATCCCCGCCGCTCATCCGGATCCTCCTCCGGGGCGGCCGGCCCCTCCTCCTCCGTCAGGAGGGCGTACAGCGTTGTAAACTCCTCCGGGAGGAGCCTTTCTGTGTTGGCGCGGGCCTCCTCGTAGATCTCCTCTTTGGTGACCTTCCACCACTCCAGATGCTCGTTCCTCACAAGCATGGTGGCGATCCTGTCATCCTCCTTCATGTCCACCAGCACGTGGAAGACGATGGCCAGATCCAGATAGGGGACGTAGGGCACCTGCCGGAGCAGCTCCCGGTTCTTCTCCCTGTTGATGAGCTGATAAATCAGCCTGGGCCGCACATTGACGTACTTTGTCACAAACTCCCCCTCCCAGGAATGCCGCGTCCGCACATGGGCGTATAGGCTCAGGATCTGGTCCGCCACCTGTTCAAAGGGACAGCCCTGCCTGTACCGCTCATAGTACTCCTCCAGATAGATGGTGGGGGACACATTGACGCCTGGCTCGCAGAACACGATCCCCTTCCTCTTCATCCCGTTGTTTTTTGTCACCTGTCTGACGTAGAGAGATCTTCCCCCGTCAAGACTGCCTCTTAACTTCTCTTCCATCCGCTCTATAAACTGTTCATACGACATAGTTCTCCTTTCCCTGCATGTCAACTTGTGAAGTGCTGCCTGAAACAGGCTGATCTGAAAAAAGATATTCAGAGCTCCCATGACCCGGGCTCCCGGAACGAATATTATGGTGACTTATATTATAAAAAAGCCCTGCAAAAAATGCAAGGCTTTTCAGACATTCTTTTTAATTTTCAGAGCAGATTATACTCTGGACAGATACTCGCCTGTACGTGTGTCGATCTTCAGCACATCGTCCTGGTTCACAAAGAGGGGAACCATGATCTGCGCGCCCGTCTCCACGATAGCCGGCTTTGTAGCGCCTGTGGCTGTATCGCCCTTCACGCCCGGCTCTGTCTCTGTCACGCGGAGCTCAACTGTGATAGGCGGCTCGATAGCAAACACATTTCCCTCGTGGGAGATCACCTTTACTGTGTCGTTCTCTTTTACGAACTTGAGGGAGTCGCCCACAACGTCCGCGTTGACAGCCAGCTGGTCAAAGGTCTCCATGTCCATGAAGTTGTAGAGATCTCCGTCTGAGTACAGATACTGCATATCCTTTCTGTCGATATGAGCTGTCTCAAATTTCTCTGTGGGGCGGAATGTCTTCTCAACAACGCCGCCGTTGATAATGTTCTTTAACTTTGTACGAACAAAAGCCGCGCCTTTACCCGGCTTTACGTGCTGGAAATCAAGAATCTGATAAATGTTTCCCTCAATCTCCACAGTTAATCCGTTTTTAAAATCTCCTGCTGAAACCATTATAATCCTCCTTAAACTGTACCTTCAGATAGCACATGTCGTTCTTTTTCACTTGTTCCATTTTATAATACTCTGGTACTTTTTTCAACCTTTTTTTCCATTCAGGCTCTTTCTGTAAAAATGGAGCACGATTTTTTCCAGATAGCGCTTCAGGACGATCTGGATCTCCTCCCTGGGGTGGATGGGCTTTACGAGGATGCTCGGGATCCCCGCCCGCTTTGCTCCCCACACATCGGTAAAGAGCTGATCCCCTATGAACACCGTGCTCTCCCTGTCCGTGCCCATAATCTCCATAGCCCTGAGATAATTTTTCACAGAGGGCTTATGGGCATTGTAGACATAGTCCACCTGGATGGGCTCATTGAAGGTCTTCACCCGCTTCTCCTGGTTGTTGGAGATCAGGCAGCACCGAAAGCCAATATCCTTGAGTCTTGCAAAGAGACGCACCGCCCGCTCGTCGGCAGGCGCCCCGTGGGGGACAAGGGTGTTATCGATGTCAAAGATCAGGCCCCGCACACCCTCCTCGTACAGCTTCTCAAAATCTATCACGTATGTGGAAGCCACATACCTGTCGGGAAAAAATCGATCAAACATTATTTATCTTCCATCTCCGTCAGCTTCTGGATCATTTCCTCGCACACCTGGAGCACAGTCTTTCCGTCTGTGTTCACCACAATGTCCGCGGCCGCCTCATATTTCTCCCGGCGCTGCTCCATCAGCTCTGAAATCCCCTGCACATTCTTCCGCCCGTTGAGCACTGGGCGGTTGTTGCTGTCCTTCACTCTCTCATAGATGGTCTCCGGACTTGCGGTCAGAAGAACGACCCGGCCGTTCTTCTTCATCTCAGCCACATTTCTCTCCCGCATGGCTACGCCGCCTCCGCAGGAGATAACCGTGTTCTTCCTGGACTGCATCTCGATCAGCAGGTTCGTCTCCAGCTCGCGGAAATACTCCTCACCGTATGTGGCGAAGATATCCTGGATACTCATCTCTTCCCGCTCCTCGATCACCTGGTCCATCTCCACGATATTCATGGCGAACATGGTGCTCAGATAATCGGAGATGGTTGTCTTTCCGGCCCCCATAAATCCGATGAGGATAATATTGTAGTCAAACAGCTTTCTCGCCTGGATACGCTTGCTGTTGCGGTTGATCCGGCGGAAGACATCGTAGATCTCTTCTCTGTATTTATTGTCACCAAGCTTCTCCTTCAGACGCGCCGCCTGCTTTGCCTCCTGCTGGGGCTGGAGAATGGGCATGCCGTACTCTTCCTTGTAGGCCATGATCTTCTCCACTATGGCGTTTCTCTCTACCAGCGCATCAATAATCTTGTCGTCGCACAGCGCAAGCTGTTCACGGTACATCTCCAAATCGTTCATCGCTTTTCTCTCCTGTTATATTATCCCAAAATACATTTTCATATTATAGCAAAACACATGCAGATTTTCAATGAGTATAGGCGAAAAAGCGGGCTTTCCTTCCTTACGTTTAATCTTTTGGCAGAAACCATAGATATATTCTATCATCCGCCACAAAAACATGAATTTGTTTTATCTTTAACAATATTTTATAATGGTATCATAGTAAGTTCAGATTATCTGAAAAACCAAAATAACGGAGGTATATCAAATGAAGAACAACTTCAAACACATCTTCAGCCCCCTCACGATCAACGGCATGACACTACCGAACCGCGTTGTCATGATGCCCATGGGAAGCGACTTTGCCGGACACACTGGAGAGCTGAGCGATGAGCACATCAAATACTACGAGCTGCGCGCCAGAGGCGGCACAGGACTCATCATCGTGGAAAATGTATGTGTGAAATATCCGGAGGGCTCCAACGGGACAACCCAGCTGCGCATTGACAAGGACTGCTACATTCCCCGTCTTTTCAATCTGACAGAGGCCTGTCACAAATACGGCGCCTGCATGGGTGTACAGCTGAACCACGCCGGCGCTTCCGCCATGTCCTCAAGGATCGGCATGCAGCCCGTCTCCGCCTCCACTCTTCCCTCCAAGGAAGGCGGAGAGAGACCCCGCCCGCTGACAAGGGAGGAGCTCGAGAGTATCGCAAAGGATTACGGCGCTGCCGCACGCCGCGCGGTAAACGCAGGCTTTGACATGGTGGAGATCCACGCCGGACACTCCTACCTGATCAGCCAGTTTCTCTCACCGACTATGAACGACCGTACAGACGAGTTCGGAGGCTGCGCCGAGAACCGCGCCCGCTTCTGCCGCATGGTCATCGATGAAGTGCGCGCGGCCGTCGGACCGCGAGTGCCGATTTCCCTCCGTCTGAGCGTGGACGAGCTTGTAGAAGGCGGAAACACAGTGGAAGACTGCCTGGAATACCTGGAGTTCTTAAATGACGGTGTGGACATGTTCGACACCTCCTCCGCCCTGAACCCCTCCATCCAGTACCAGATCGACGCCAACTATCTGGAGGACGGATGGCGCTCCTACATGGCAAAGGCTGTCCGTGACAAATTCCACAAACCGACCATCGCTATCGGAAACATCCGCAATCCCCAGGTGGCTGAGGACATCCTGGATCGGGGCGACGCGGATCTGATCGGTATGGGCCGCGGACTGATCGCAGACCCCGACTGGTGCAACAAGGCAAGATACGGACATGTGGAAGACATCCGCAAGTGTATCTCCTGCAACATCGGCTGCGTGGGCAACCGTATCGGAGGCAACAAGCCTCTGCGCTGCACCGTGAACCCGGACCTCATAAACGGAGAAGCCTACAAGAAACAGAAGGTAAACAAGCCCTGCAATGTAGTTGTAGTGGGCGCCGGCACCGCCGGACTTGAGGCTGCCTGCACAGCCGCTGAGGTGGGCTGCAATGTTACACTTCTGGAAAAGCAGGACCACATCGGCGGACTTTCCGTGGAGATTTCCAGAATTCCGGCCAAGAAGCGTCTGGCGGACTTCCCCACCTACCTGAAGCACCGGGCAGAGGGACTTTCGAACCTGACCATCAAGACAGGCGTGGACGTAACTGTGGACATGATCAAATCCTATGAGCCGGATCTGGTTGTAAACTCCACCGGTTCCGTACCGCTCCTTCCGCCTATCGAGGGACTCCATGAGAACCTGGGCAAGGAGGGCACAGGAGTGTACGGCATCAAGGATCTGATGGGCGACATCCCGGCCTTTGACAAGGACATGACTGGCAAGAAGGTCATCGTCATCGGCGGCGGCGCTGTGGGACTTGACGTGGTAGAGTTCTTCGCTCCCCGCGGAGCCGAGACGACCATCATCGAGATGATGCCTGTGATCGGAAAGGGTCTGGACGCTTCCACTACCTCCAGCATGAACGAGTGCATGGGAAAGCACAATGTAACGCAGCTCGTAAACACAGCCCTGCAGAAGGTAAATCCCCACTCCTTCACCGTAAAACGCGACGGCAAGGAGGAGGAGCTCCCCTTCGACTACGGCTTTGTCTGCCTCGGCATGAAGGCCTACGCTCCTCTCTGGAATGAGATCGCAGAGGGCTTTGACGGCGAGGACACAGAGATCCTCAACATCGGCGACTCCGTTCGCGCCCGCCGTATCATAGACGGAACAGACGCAGGGCGCCACATGGTGCTTGCCACATTAGACAGACTGGGATACCTGTAGAGCGCACCCCGAAAAATGCTCCGGGTACAGTCAAAAACATCCTTATCCTATGAATAATGAATAAATGAACACATTCGTGTTCGCAGAGAAATGATCCCGCGGGATCCGGACCTCTTTCAGTCTCCGGAACTTCGCGGGATCATTTCTTTTTCCTCGGCTGAAGGCGATGCATAAATAAACGTTTTTAAATAATATTTATAAATAATATGAATTTTTAAAACAGTTTAACCTGTGGTACAATCGAATAGTTTTAGGTAGGACGGCCGATTTACCAGAACATTGTAACTCCTCGTATGTAATGATTTACAGAAAGGAATGTGAGAGAAAATGAAAAAACTCTTAAAGACACCTCTGTGGGCACAAATTCTCGCTGGTATCATAATCGGTATCATAATCGGTATTGTGTCCCCGAAAGCAGCAGATTTTATTTCTCCGCTGGGCGACATCTTTCTCAACCTGCTGAAAATGCTGATCGTACCGCTTGTGCTCTTCAGTATTACAAACGGCATTTGCTCCATGAAGGATGCCAAACAGCTCCGCTCTGTCGGCGGAAGGATTGTCATTTACTACACGCTTTCAACTGTGGCGGCATCCATCTTCGGCGTGATCGGCGGAATGATCACCCAGCCGGGCAAAAACGTATCTGATTTCGTTTTATCAGGAGAGGCCGCGGAGGCTTCTGACTTTGATATGGTGGAGAACATCATCTCCTGGTTCCCGGACAACATCGTCAAGGCCATGGTGGACGCCAACATGATCCAGATCATCGTGTTCTGTCTGTTCTTAGGTGTGGCCCTGCTGGCGTTGGGCGACCAGGCATCCACCTTTGTAAAGATCATCAAGGAAGGCAACGATATCATGCTGAAGATCACATCCTACGTGATTGGCTTTTCCCCCATCGGTATCCTGTCCCTGATGGCCTCCATGGTTTCAACCTTATCCGGAGCAATGGTAAAGGAAGTAATCGTATTTATCCTCACGATAGATATCACCATCCTTGTGTTCATGGTTGTATTCTATCCCACGGTGCTGAAGCTTCTGGCCAGGGTAAATGTGGGCAAATTCTTCAAAAAGATATCCACATCCATGCTGGTTGCCTTTACCACAACCTCATCAGCGGCCACACTTCCGGTATCCATCAAGATTGCGGAGGAAAGGCTGGGATGTTCAGAGAAGGTTTACGGCTTTACCCTTCCTCTGGGAAATACATGCAACATGGATGGAGCCGCCATCCAGTACAGTGTCATCGCAATCTTTGCCTGCAACCTGTTTGGGCTTGACATCACGCCGGAAAGGATCTTCCAGTTTATTTTCTTAAGCCTGATCCTCTCCATCGGCGCAGCCGGCGTAAAGGGCTCCGGCATTGTCATGTCCACTATCATCATCCAGACCATCATCGGAGATGCAGGCCTGACGCTCATCCCGATCCTGGCCGCAGTATGGCCGATCCTCGATCCATTCGCCACCATGGCCAACAACGTGGGAGACCTGACCGGCACCACGCTTGTGTCGAAGAGCCTGAAGATGCTGGACGAGGATGTATATAACAGCTAGGGCAGACAGCTACAATCTCCCTCTGGACATTTCCACCCTTTTCTTTTAAAATAGAAACTACATTTCAGGCAAAAGAGAGGATAAACCAATGGCAGAAAAGACACTGGAACAGGTCACAAGGGAGATAGAGCAGGTTCTGAAGTTTAACGACGCAGGCCAGACCATAAAGCAGATCAGCCAGGCGCTGGAGCTGGAGGAGGACTACATCAGCAGCATCCTCGTCTGCCGCCAGAGCCACTCTGACGATGCGGCCTCCATCGCCCACATGGTCATGATGGAGTAGCAAAAGACAGGAATAACAGAAAACAGCCCAAAAAAAGGCGGCAGCGCCGGGTCATGCACATGGCATGTTCACCCGGGCGCTGCCGCCTTTTTCTATCTTATATTTCAGTCCCATGCTTTACTGCGGTCCTGAAGCGTCCTACTGATCCTCCAGCACAAGCTTTGCGAACTCGTCCACACTCATGCTGCCGATATCTCCCTCGTCTCTTCTGCGGACGGAAACGCACTCTCCCTCCACTTCCTTCTCGCCGACGATGAGCATATAGGGAACCTTCTCCATCTGGGCGCTGCGGATCTTGTAGCCCAGCTTCTCGCTCCTTAAGTCTGTCTCCACGCGGACGCCTGCTGCCTTCAGCTCGTCAGATACCTTCTTCGCGTAGTCGGCAAACTTCTCGGACACAGGAAGGATCTTCACCTGCACAGGTGAGAGCCATACCGGGAATTTTCCGGCGTAATGCTCGATGAGGATACCGATGAAGCGCTCGATGGAGCCAAATGCCACCCTGTGGATCATGATGGGACGGTGCTTCTCTCCGTCTGCCCCCGTGTACTCCAGGTCAAATCTCTGGGGCATCTGGAAGTCAAGCTGGATGGTTCCGCACTGCCAGGTCCTTCCGATGGAGTCCTCCAGATGGAAGTCGATCTTCGGGCCGTAGAAGGCGCCGTCTCCCTCGTTCACTACATAGTCCAGTCCAAGAGACTCCAGAGCGCCTCTGAGGGCGTTTGTAGCCATCTCCCACTCCTCGTCCGTACCCATACTGTCCTCGGGCCTTGTGGAGAGCTCTACGTGGTATTTAAAGCCGAATTTGGAGTACACCTCGTCGATCAGCTTTGCCACGCCCTTGATCTCGTCCTGCACCTGATCCTCTGTCATGAAGATGTGGGCATCGTCCTGTGTGAAGCAGCGCACCCGCATCAGACCGTGGAGCTGTCCGGATTTCTCATGGCGGTGTACCAGTCCCAGCTCGCCCACCCGCATAGGCAGGTCCTTGTAGGAGCGGGGCTCCACCTTGTAGACCAGCATGCCGCCGGGGCAGTTCATGGGCTTCACCGCATAGTCCTCGCCGTCAATGACTGTGGTGTACATATTGTCCTTATAGTGATCCCAGTGTCCGGAATTCTCCCAGAGATGGCGGCTCAGGATGATAGGTGTGGAGATCTCCACATAGCCTTCTCTTGTGTGCAGCTTTCTCCAGTAGTCGATGAGCAGGTTCTTGAGCACCATTCCCTTGGGAAGGAAGAACGGAAATCCCGGGCCTTCCTCCATGATAGCAAAGAGTCCCAGCTCCTTTCCAAGCTTTCTGTGGTCCCTCTTCTTGGCCTCCTCGATCTTGGCCAGATACTCGTCCAGCTCCGCCGCCTTGGGGAAGGAGGTGCCGTAAATCCTTGTCAGCATCTGGTTGTGCTCATCGCCGTGCCAGTAGGCGCCTGCCACGCTCTGAAGCTTCAGGGCCTTGATCACGCTTGTGTTGGACACGTGTGGGCCTGCGCACAGATCCACGAACTCGCCCTGCCTGTAGAGGCTGATCTCCTCTCCCTCAGGGAGATCCTGGATGAGCTCCACCTTGTAGGGCTCTCCTCTGTCCTCCATGAGCTTTAAGGCCTCCTCCCTGCTGACCGCGCTCCTCTCCAGAGGAAGGGCCTCCTTCACGATCTTCTTCATCTCTTTTTCCACTTCAGCCAGGTGCTCCGTGGTAAACGGAAAGCTGAATTCAAAGTCATAGTAAAAGCCGTCCTTGATAGCCGGTCCGATGGCGCACTTTGTGTCCGGCCAGAGGCGCTTCACTGCCTGCGCAAGGATGTGGGATGTGGTGTGGCGGAACGCCTCCTGTCCCACTTCGTCCGCGAATGTCAGATCCTGAACAGACCCGTCTTTCATGCTTACTTTCATAGTCTTTTTCTCCTTTCTCTGCTTTCATCCAGACAGCCGCCGGAGGACTTTTCTCCAAATTAAAAAGCGCCCCTGCCGGGACTGCCTCTTCGTCCTCCGCAAGGGTGCATCTTTTCTCTGCACGGTTCCACCTTTATTTTTCACTCAAAAGGATTTCCTGAAAACAAAATCCTGTCCCTTAACGCGGGCTGCGTCACCACTTACTGAGCCATTGGGCTGTTCCGCAGTGCGGCTCGGGAATGGTTTTCATCGTCCATCTGCTATAAGGGACTTCCAGCATCACGCCCCTCTCTCTGGATAGCTCCGGAGGACTACTCGTTTCCGTCTGTGCCTTTCCTGTCTGAG
Organism: Faecalicatena fissicatena; assembly: GCF_016900595.1. Lineage (NCBI taxonomy): Bacteria > Bacillati > Bacillota > Clostridia > Lachnospirales > Lachnospiraceae > Faecalicatena > Faecalicatena fissicatena. The sequence goes on along the minus strand of NZ_JACLYY010000004.1, from coordinate 34,821 downwards.
ATTGTGTTTTTGTTCCTCGCCGGCCTTTCTGTCCGTGCTTTGGACCTGCCAGCTATTTTTATTATATCCATCTGACGGAAAAAGTCAATCCTTTTATCCCGGAAACAGACAGCTCCTCTAGGTCCGGTCAATGGCCGCTCCCACATCCACCCGGAACTGATCCCAGGCGTCCTCATGCTCCACAAAGTATTTGGGACAGATCTTTCCCGTCACATCGTAGTGACGGATCACATCGTTTTCATCCAGCCCGAACTTCAGACAGAGCCAGGCGGTGAGCTGCACCATGGAGCGGTAGGTGGCGTCGTTAAACTTCCCCGTCTCGTCCGGATGGCAGCACTCGATAGACACAGTGTCGATGTTCCTGGAGTTGGAGGCGTAGGCCACCTCCCAGGTGGGCACACACTGGACGATCTCCCCGTCCAGGCCCACGATAAAGTTGCTGCTGGCCTGGGTCTCGTGGCTGTCCTTGAGCCCCTCAAAGTAGTTCCGGTTGTCCATGGCCGTAGAGCCGGGATTAGCCGTGTAGTGGATCACGATACCGGTGATGCGCTGTGTGGCGTCCCCCGGCCTGGAGTAGGGGTTGACGGTCAGAAGCTCCACGTCTATATCCGGCCTGGTGGCGTCCACCTGGGCGTTGTCGTACTCTATGTAGCCGCCGCCCAGCCACTGGGGACGGGCCACCCGGATGACCGCCAACACGGCAAGCAGGGCTGCCAGAATGATCAGCCCTGCCTTCCAATATGTTTTCATCTGTCTCTGATGCTGTACCTTTGTCTTTCTCTTCTTTATTCTTCCTGTTCGCCTGCTCATCATAGGATCTCCATCTTCCTTACCTGTTCATTCTATCATATTCAGAGTAAGAAAATATGAAGACTTACTTATGATTTTATAAATTTTATCTGCCGAATGTAAATTTATAGCTGGTGACTGTGTCGTAGGTCTCTCCCGCCCGCACCACAGGGCCGGCAAAATTCTCCTTGTGCACAGCATCCGGAAAATACTGGGTCTCAAAGCAGACGCCGCTCCTCTTTCCGTAGGCGTATCCGCCCTTCCCGATGTCTCCCTCCAGGAAATTGCCGCAGTAAAGCTGCATGCCCGGAAGATCTGTGTACACCTCCATGGAGATGCCGCTCTTCTCACAGCTCAGGCTGGCCACCTTCCGGAAGCCGGAGCCATTCAGGGCCCAGTTGTGGTCGTAGCCGCCGCCGAACTTCAGCGCCTGGTAGTCTTCTTCGATATCCCTGCCAATCTCTTTGCTCTCCCGGAAATCCATGGGAGTTCCCTCCACTGGTGTGATCTCTCCTGTGGGGATGGACTGGGCGTCCGCCTCTGTGTAGGCGTCCGCATCGATCCACACCTCCTGGTCCAGGATAGTGCCCGAGCTCTGCCCTGCAAGGTTGAAGTAGCTGTGGTTGGTCATGTTGAGAAGGGTATCCTCCTTTGGCACAGCGTGATAGTGGATCTTCACCTCATTGTCCCCTGTCAGAGTGTAGGTGACTGTGATATCCACTTCTCCCGGGTATCCCTGATCTCCGTCCGGGCTGTGAAGACTCAGCACGATGTGATCCTTCCCGTACTCTTCCACTCTCCACATCCGCTTGCTGTAGAAGTCCATGCCGCTGTGGAGATTGTTTCCATTGTCATTTTTGTCCAGCTGATACGTCCTTCCATTCAGCTCAAAGGAGGCGCCTCCGATGCGGTTGGCCACTCTTCCCACGATAGCTCCGAAAAATTTGTCTCCGGCCTCATATCCAGCCGCATCATCATAGCCAAGAACTACATCGACCAGCTTTCCTTCCCGGTCCGGCACAAGCACCTTCACCAGAGTGGCGCCGTAATCTGATACTGCGATCTGCATGCCGTTTTTATTATCCAGTGTGTACAGAGTGGTCTCCCACCCTGCGGATGTCTTTCCAAATGTCTCTGTCATATGCTTTACCCCCTGTCTGTCAGAAGCCCGCCCAAAAAGGGCAGGCTTCGTCCTGAAATCTCTTTCTATTCGTCCACGCTGTAGTTGGGAGCTTCCTTCGTGATATGGATATCATGGGGATGGCTCTCCTTTAAGGATGCTGCTGAAATCTTGATGAAGCGGGCATTTGTCTTCAGCTCCTCAATGGTAGATGTTCCGCAGTATCCCATACCGGACCGGAGTCCGCCCATGAGCTGGAATACCGTATCTTCCACGGTTCCCTTGTATGCCACACGGCCCTCTACGCCCTCGGGAACAAGCTTCTTGGCGTTCTCCTGGAAGTAGCGGTCCTTGCTTCCGTTCTCCATGGCTGCAATGGATCCCATGCCCCTGTATACCTTGTACTTTCTTCCCTGGAACAGCTCGAAAGTTCCCGGGCTCTCGTCACATCCCGCAAAGATGCTTCCCATCATACATACATTGGCGCCTGCGGCAATGGCTTTTGTCATGTCGCCGGAGTACTTGATCCCTCCATCGGCAATGATCGGGATACCGTACTTGTCCGCCACCTCATAGCAGTCCATGACCGCCGTGATCTGGGGCACGCCGATACCGGCCACGATACGTGTCGTGCAGATGGACCCCGGACCGATGCCGACTTTGACCGCGTCAGCGCCGGCCTTGATGAGGGCCTCAGCAGCCGCGCCTGTTGCCACATTACCTGCAATGACCTGCAGATCCGGGAATTTGCTCTTGACCATGTCAATGGTGTGCAGCACATTGGCAGAGTGTCCGTGGGCAGAGTCAAGCACCACAACGTCCACCTTGGCATTCACCAGCTCCTGGGCTCTCTCCAGGCAGTTGGCTGTGATCCCAAGGGCAGCGCCGCACAGGAGACGTCCCTGCTCATCCTTGGCAGACAGCGGATATTTGATCTGCTTCTCTATATCTTTGATGGTGATCAGGCCTTTCAGGTTAAAATCATCATCAACGATGGGTAATTTCTCTTTTCTCGCCTTGGCCAGGATTTTCTTGGCCTCCTCCAGGGTGATGCCCTCCTTTGCGGTGATCAGTCCCTCAGATGTCATGGACTCCTTGATCTTCTTTGTAAAGTCCTCCTCAAACTTCAGGTCACGGTTGGTAATGATACCCACCAGCTTTCTGCCCTCGGTGATGGGGACACCGGAAATCCGGAATTTGCCCATCAGCTCATTGGCGTCTGCCAGTGTGTTTTCCGGGGAAAGATAGAATGGATCCGTGATAACGCCGTTCTCTGAACGCTTTACCTTGTCTACCTCTTCCGCCTGCTGTTCAATAGACATATTTTTATGGATGATACCAATGCCGCCCTGGCGCGCCATGGCGATAGCCATGCGGTGCTCTGTGACCGTGTCCATTCCGGCACTCATCATGGGAATATTCAGTCTGATCTTCTTTGTAAGATATGTGGACAAGTCTACCTGATTTGGGATTACCTCTGAGTATCCTGGCACTAAAAGCACATCGTCAAATGTGATTCCCTCTCCGATAATTTTACCCATCGTTTATTCCTCTCTTTCTTTTGTCATGTTTAACTGCTATCATACCCAAAGACTGCTGTCTTTGTCAATAACTTTTCCTTTATTGCACCAATTTTGTCGTGCCTGCTATTTCCGGATAACTTTTCTTGGCGCCATGAGGAAAAAGCCCTCCACCAGGTCGCTGTTTGGCTCAATAAGTATCTTTGCCGTCTCCCCTGCCCTTGTAAATACGAGGACATAGCGGTTCGGGGCAGATGTGATGCCGCTGCTGTAATCATAGATCTTTCCTGTTTTGTAGGACTGCAGCTGGAAGGCTCCCTCCGGGGCAAGCAGCTCCATATCCTTCACATTTACAGAGAGCATGTGCTTCCTGCGCTCCTTGTGCATCACCTTGTCAATGTCCAGGTCTCCGTTAATGTAAATGTATTCGTACTCCACATCCATCCTCCTGAACAGAAATACGTCAGCCACAACAAACAGTATAGGCACAAGAATTAAAAGGGGCACTAAAAAAGCGATAAAAAAGCTGATTACTGTCAGCACGATCAGCAGGATTTTCATCGCTATATCCTTCCCGTCTGTCTTCTTCTTGACCAATTGCTCTGTATAGAAGTCACCCATCTTTCTTCCTCCAATGTCAGTTTCTCAGGCAGGATTTGCCTGTGGACATTATAGCACATCCAAATATAAAAAGAAAACTCCCCGGGGGGAGTTTTCTAAATTTTCATCTTTATAAAGAAGCGTGATTACATCATGCCCATTCCGCCGCCTGCCGGTGCTGCCGGAGTCTCTTCTTTGATGTTCGCAACAACGGACTCTGTTGTCAGCAGAGTGGAGGCAACGCTTGTGGCGTTCTGAAGAGCGCTTCTTGTAACCTTTGCAGGATCAAGGATACCGGACTTCACCATATCCACATACTCTTCCTTGTAAGCGTCAAAGCCCTGTCCCGGCTCGGACTCTCTTACCTTGTTGATGATGACAGCGCCCTCCAGTCCGGCGTTGGCAACGATGTGGAACAGAGGAGCCTCCAGAGCTTTCAGCACTACGTTTGCACCTGTCTTCTCGTCACCTTCCAGCGTGTCAGCAAGTTTTGCCACTTCCTTGGAAGCGTGGATGTATGCGGAACCGCCGCCTGCGATGATGCCTTCCTCAACAGCTGCTCTTGTAGCTGCCAGGGCATCCTCCATCCGGAGTTTGGCCTCTTTCATCTCAGTCTCTGTGGCAGCGCCTACACGGATAACAGCAACGCCGCCTGCCAGCTTGGCAAGTCTCTCCTGTAATTTCTCTCTGTCAAAGTCAGATGTCGTCTCCTCGATCTGTGCCTTGATCTGAGCGATACGCGCCTGGATAGCGTCCTTCTCTCCAAGTCCGTCTACAATGACTGTGTTCTCCTTCTGAACCTTTACAGATTTCGCGCGTCCGAGCTGATCCATTGTAGTCTCCTTCAGATCCAGGCCCAGCTCGTCGGAGATCACCTGTCCGCCTGTCAGGATAGCGATATCCTCCAGCATGGCTTTTCTTCTGTCGCCGTAGCCCGGAGCCTTGACAGCCACTACGTTGAAGGTTCCTCTCAGCTTGTTGACGATCAGAGTTGTCAGAGCCTCGCCCTCTACATCCTCAGCGATGATGAGAAGTCTTGCGCCGGCCTGCACAACCTGCTCCAGCAGAGGCAGGATCTCCTGAATGTTGGAAATCTTCTTGTCTGTGATGAGGATGTAAGGATCCTCCAGGTTGGCCTCCATCTTATCCATATCTGTGCACATGTAAGCGGATACATAACCGCGGTCGAACTGCATACCTTCTACAAGATCCAGCTCGGTCTTCATGGTCTTGGACTCCTCGATGGTGATGACACCGTCGTTGGAAACCTTCTCCATGGCCTCTGCTACCATCTCGCCCACTTCGTCATCGCTGGCTGAGATTGCCGCAACTCTGGCGATCTGGTCTCTTCCTGTCACCTTGCTGCTCATACCCTGGATGGCCTCAACAGCTTTATCTGTAGCTTTCTTCATACCTTTTCTCAGCACGATGGGGTTAGCGCCTGCTGCCAGGTTCTTCATTCCCTCGTGAACCATTGCCTGTGCAAGAACTGTAGCTGTTGTAGTACCGTCACCAGCTACATCGTTTGTCTTGGAAGCAACCTCGCGGATGAGCTGTGCGCCCATGTTCTCAAACGGATCCTCAAGCTCGATCTCCTTTGCGATAGTCACACCGTCGTTTGTGATGAGGGGTGCTCCGAATGATTTGTCAAGGACAACATTTCTTCCCTTCGGTCCAAGTGTCACCCTTACTGTATCTGCCAGCTGATTTACACCTGACTCCAGTGCTGCTCTGGCATCTGCTCCGTATTTGATTTCCTTTGCCATGATAATCAATCCTCCTGTTTTCTGATTTAAGTTTTATTCTCAGATTTGATGTTAAAATTCTGATGCACTAAGCTGATCCTACTCGATCACTGCAAGGATATCACTCTGTCTTACGATGATGTAGGACTCCTCGTCCAGCTCCACTTCTGTTCCCGCATATTTGGAATAGATAACCTGCTGGCCTTCCTTCACATGCATCTCCACTTCTTTGCCGTCCACTACTCCGCCCGGGCCAACTGCGATCACTTCAGCCTGCTGGGGTTTCTCTTTGGACTGTCCCGGCAGGACGATACCGGACTTTGTAGTCTCTTCAGCAACTAACTGTTTCAATACAACTCTGTCTCCCAATGGTACTAATTTCATGAATGGTTCCTCCTTTAAGCTATCTATATAAATTTTATATTTGTCAGCACTCTTAAATGGAGAGTGCTAATAAACTCTAGTAATAAAATAGCACTCTCCATTTGTTTTGTCAACACACTTTATTTCAGTTTATATTATTTTTATAAAATCCATTTTCCACAGAGAAAACGAGCCGGCTCCCCTCTCTGTCGAAATACCGCTCCTTCACCGAGCCCTGACAGCTCACCTCCTCCGGCCTTATGCTGCAGTCGTACTCTGCATCCAGGGAGAGGTCCGTCAGCTCCCCCTCCTCCACTGTCATATACATATACTCTCTGTCCGGGTCATATGCAGTGATCCTGCAGACATATTCTCTTTCATCCATCAGCTCCCCCTCCAGGTAGACGTGGAGCATCCTGAGCACTGCAGTGCTTCCCTCGTACATAGTCGTCCTCCTTCCCAAAAGAAGGGCATCAGTTTCCCGATACCCTTTCTCTTCATCATTCGTCTTATTTTTATAAAAGATTATTTGTTTCTCTCAGCCTTGATCTTTTCCAGCTCTGTGAAGACATAGTCGTTGACTACCTTGATATATGTCCCCTTCATGCCGGATGACCTGGACTCGATGACGCCGGCGCTCTCAAACTTGCGCAGCGCGTTTACGATGACGGACCTTGTGATGCCCACGCGGTCAGCGATCTTGCTGGCGACCAGGATGCCCTCTGTGCCCTCCAGCTCGTCAAAAATATGGATGATGGCCTCCAGCTCAGAAAAGGAGAGTGTACTGATAGCTGACTGGACGATATGTTCTTTGCGTGTCTCCTCTGCGTTTTCTTCATTGACGGACCGGAGCATCTCAAGCCCCACGATCATCGTTCCATATTCACTTAAAATAATGTCGTCAATCTCGTAGTCCTCGCCCTGCTTGTAGATAAACAGAGTTCCAAGCCTCTCTCCCGCGATCTCGATGGGCGTGACAATAGCCTGGTAGCCCTTCGCTGTCTCCTGGGAAAAGCCCAGGGTCTCCAGATTGACATTTTCCTTTGTGGAGAGGATGTTCAGCAGACGCTCATTGAGCATCTCGTCTATATGGCATCCGACCTCTCCCTTGATGAGTTCCGTGATCACACCTACACCACTGCACCTGCTGACACCTAAGACCTTTCCCTTCTTGCTGATGACCAGCACGTTGGAATTCAGGATTTCCGTCAACACCTCACAGATATCATTAAAGACAACCTTGCTGGAGTTGTTGTTGTGCAGTAATTTATTGATTTTTCTTGTTTTATCTAATAATTGTACACTCATACGCAACCTCCATCCTTTGTTGAATATATTATCATACAATTCTGGAAATATCAACAATCTTCTGTTAATTTTTGCGCATTTTTTATAAATAATTTCTATGAATTTTCTCTATTGTTTTCATTATACCCACATTCTGCGTTCATGCAGACAAGCTTGCTGCCTTTTTCCACCATGTAGCCGCCGCATTTCGGGCACTTCTTCTCAGAGGGCTTCTGCCAGGACATGAAATCGCACTCCGGATTGTCCTCGCATCCGTAGTACCTTCTTCCCTTCTTCGTCTTGCGAATCACAATGTCCTTGCCGCACTTGGGACACTTGACGCCGATCTTCTCCAGATAGGGCTTTGTGTTGCGGCACTCCGGGAAGCCGGGACAGGCCAGGAACTTGCCGTGGGGGCCGTACTTGATGACCATGTTGCGGCCGCACTCCTCGCAGATCACGTCTGTGACCTCGTCCTCGATCTTCACGGTCTCCAGCTCCTTCTCCGCTGTCTTCACCGCCTGGTCAAGGTCAGGGTAGAAGTTTTCGATCACTGACTTCCACTCCACTTTTCCCTCTGCCACCTTATCCAGGAGCCCCTCCATGTTGGCGGTAAAGTTCACATCCACAATGGCCGGGAAGGACTGCTTCATAATGTTGTTCACCACTTCCCCCAGCTCTGTCAGATACAGGTTCTTGTTCTCCTTTGCCACGTACCTTCTGGCAATGATGGTGGAGATGGTGGGGGCGTAGGTACTTGGCCGCCCGATGCCCAGCTCCTCCAGCGTCTTTACAAGGGCCGCCTCTGTGTAGTGTGCCGGAGGCTGTGTGAAATGCTGTTTTGTGTCAAACTCCTTCTTCGTGAGGACAGAATTTTCATCCAGTCCCTTCAGCAGTACGTTGGACTCCTCCTTCTCCTCGTCGGACTCAGTGTACACCGTGCGGAAGCCCTCAAATACAATCTTGGAGGCAGCCACGGTAAACCGGTAATCTCCGGCATCGATCTTCACGGAGGTAGTCTCGTATTTGGCGGGCTGCATGCGGCTTGCCACGAACCGTTTCCAGATAAGCTGATACAGGCGGAACTGATCTCTTGTGAGGGAATCCTTCATGGCCGCGGGGGTTCTGGTCACATCTGTGGGACGGATAGCCTCGTGGGCGTCCTGGATCTTCCTGTTGTCAGCCTGCTTTGCCGTTCCGGTGGCCACAAACTGCTCCCCGTAGCTCTTTCCGATAAAGTCCCGGACACTGCTCTCCGCCTCCTCGGACACGCGGGTGGAGTCTGTACGCAGGTAAGTGATCAGACCCACTGTTCCGTTGCCCTTAATGTCAATTCCCTCGTAGAGCTGCTGAGCGATCCGCATGGTCTTCTGGGTGGCAAAGTTCAGAACCTTGGACGCCTCCTGCTGCATGGTACTGGTGGTGAAGGGCACGGGAGCCTTCTTGAAGCGCTCCCCCTTCTTCACTTCCTCCACACTATAGTCGGCCCCCTCCAGATCCTTCAGGATCTTATCAAGCTCCTCCCTGGAGTGGATGGTCATTTTTTCTTTTTCCGTGCCGTAGAATTTGGCCCGGAGGGGCTTTTTCTCCCCCTTTACGTTCAGGATGGCATCCAGCGTCCAGTACTCCTCCGGTATGAACGCATTGATCTCATCCTCCCTGTCCGCGATGATGCGCAGTGCCACGGACTGCACGCGGCCGGCGCTAAGGCCTCTCTTGACCTTGGCCCACAGAAGAGGGCTGATCTCGTACCCCACGATCCTGTCCAGGGCGCGGCGGGCCTGCTGGGCGTCCACCAGATCCATGTCGATCTCCCTGGCGTTCTTGATGGACGCCTTTACCGCGTTCTTTGTGATCTCGTTAAAGCTGATGCGGTAGGTCTTCTTGTCCTCCAGCTTCAGAGCCTTGCACAGATGCCAGGAAATAGCCTCCCCCTCCCGGTCCGGGTCGGTTGCCAGATAGACCTTGTCAGCCTTCTTGACTTCCTTCCTGAGGGCCGCGAGGATCTCTCCCTTTCCGCGTATGGTGATATATTTGGGCTCAAAGTCATGCTCCACGTCAATTCCGAGCTGGCTTTTGGGCAGGTCCCTCACATGTCCGTTGGAAGCCATGACTGTGTAGTTGCTTCCAAGGAATTTTTTGATCGTCTTCACCTTTGCCGGAGACTCCACGATTACAAGATAATGAGCCATTTTAACTTTCTTCCTCCAATACTTCCTGGTGCCATTCCCCCCGCCCGATTTTCCATCTGCTTTCCCCGTCCGGTCATTCGGCGCGGATGTAATAGCCTTTTGAAATTTCCTTTACGTATCCCTTGATCTGGAGAGCTACCAGCGTCTCCATGAGGACCGCCGGCGCAAGAGCTGTCTCCTCCAGCAGCGAGCTGATATCCCTGGGATACAGACCAAGGCAACTATACACTATATTTTCGGCACTTTCAAGCACTTTTTTATTTTTGTCTGATTTTTCACATTCTCCTTTTCCCCTCATACGGCCCGGCAGAAGAGCCGCCAAGGCGGGCTCACTGACCAGCTCCTCCAGCAGTTCCTCCGGCCCGATAAGGAGTCCTGCCCCCTGCCTGATCAGCTGGTTGCAGCCCCGGCTCAGGGGACTGTCCACGGGCCCTGGAAGGGCGTACACGTCCCTCCCCTGCTCCAGCGCCATGTCCGCTGTGATGAGGGAGCCGCTGCGCTCCCTTGCCTCCAGCACAAGAACCGCGTCTGCCAGACCGCTGATGATCCTGTTCCTGGCGGGGAAGTTCTCTCTCCTTGGGGCTGCTCCCGGAAGCTGCTCCGACAGGATGCCGCCCTTTTTCAGAATATCGCCGTAGAGTCCCCTGTTCTGAGCAGGGTAGCACACATCCACTCCGGATCCCAGTACAGCATATGTGTCTCCTCCCCCATTTATGGCTCCTCTTCCCGCCGCCCCGTCGACGCCCCTGGCCATACCGCTGATGACCTGGACGCCCCGGCCCGCCAGATACTCCGCAAACGCAAGGGCCTGTCTCTCCCCGTAGGCGCTGCACTGCCTGGCGCCCACAATGGCCACCGAGAGTCTGTCATCGGCAGGCAGGCGGCCCTTCACAAACAGGGCGTAGGGGTGCCCGGCGCACTCTCTCAGCCGCCTGGGGTAGGCCGGATCATGGCAGGGCACAAGCCGGATTTCTTTTTCCAGAAGCCTGCCGTATTCTGTCGACAGGTCTTTCTTTTTCTGGAAGCTCAGGATCACCTGCCTGTCCTTTTCTGTCAGAAATTCCATCTCCTGCAGCCTTTTCTCTTCTATATAATATACCGCCTCCCCGCTGCCCGCGCGGCTTCTCAGCTTCTCCTTTTTCCCTCCCGCCAGCGGGCGGACACAGGCAAGCCAGTACTCGTACTTCATCCCCATCCCCTCCTCTTTTCACACTCTCTGTCACTCTCTGTCCTACTATGTCTTATTTCTCTGGCCTGATCCCGGGCGCTGTCAGCGCAGATTTCCCCAATATTTCGCGTCCGGCAGACGGTAGCCGATGGCCTCCGCCAGATGACTGGTCTGAATCTTCTCTTTTCCGTCAAGGTCCGCGATGGTCCTGGCCACCTTCAGCACCTTGTGGCAGGTCCTGGCAGTCAGCCCCATCTGCTCAAAGGCGCTCTCCATGATCCTCTCCTCCTTTGTTCCCAGGGAGCAGTATTTGGGTATCAGCCTGGCCGGGAGGGAGGCGTTCGTCTTTCCCTTCTCCCCTCTGTACCGCCCGAGCTGTCTCTCTCTTGCCATACAGACCCGCTCCCGTATCTTCTCCGATGTCTCCTCCTGCCCGCTGCTCTGCAGGCTTCTGTAATCCACAGCAGGGGTGTCCATGCAGATGTCGATGCGGCCAAGGAAGGGCTGGCTGACCTTTCCCAGATACTGGCTGATACCGGCAGGGGTGCAGGTGCACCTGTCCAGGTCCGGATAGTAGCCGCAGGGGCAGGGGTTCATGGCTGCCGCCAGCATGAAATCTGCCGGGAACTCGTAGACGCCCTGCTTCCTTGTCAGGCGGATTTTCTTCTCCTCCAGGGGCTGGCGCAGCACCTCCAGGACAGACCGTGGAAACTCCGTCAGCTCGTCCAGGAAAAGGACACCCTTGTGGGCCAGGGAAATCTCCCCCGGGGCCGGGATTAGCCCTCCTCCGATTAGGGCCGCCTTTGTGGCCGTGTGGTGCACTTCCCGGAAGGGCCGCCGCCGAATGAGGGGCGTCTCCTTCTCCAGCATTCCCTGGACACTGTAGATCTTTGTGATCTCCAAAGCCTCCTCCATCGCAAGCGGCGGCAGGATGGTGGGAATTCTCCTGGCGATCATGGACTTTCCGCTTCCTGGTGGGCCGATCATAAGGAAATTGTGGCCTCCCGCCACGGCAATCTCCGCCGCACGCTTCACGGCTCCCTGCCCTTTCACCTCCTGGAAATCGCCCTCGAAGGCTGGCTCCACGCTGTCGGCCTTTTGAGAGTTCACAGACCTGGGCTGGGGCAGCTCTTTTCCTGACAGCAGATCCAGAAGATGGGCAAGGCTGCCTGCTGCCAGAACAGGGATCCCCTCCAAGAGGGCCGCCTCCGCCTCGTTGCCTGCCGGCACAATACACAGCCTGTATCCCTGCTTCCTTGCCTCCCACACAATGGGCAGCACACCTGGCACGTCCCGGATGCTGCCGTCCAGTCCCAGCTCACCCACCGCCAGCACCTGCTCCAGCGCCTCCTGCCCGATGAGTCCCTGGGATGCCAGGATGGACAGGGCAATGGGCAGGTCAAAGGAGGCCCCTCTCTTTCGCACGCTGCCTGGCGACAGGTTGATCACCGTCTTTTTGACCGGAACCTCCAGACCGCTGTTGCGGATAGCCGTGCGCACCCGCTCCCCCGCCTCCTTCACCTCTGAGGACAGATAGCCCACCATGTGGAACATGGGCAGGCCGTTGCTCAGATCCGCCTCCACGCGGATGAATTTCACCTCCATGCCGTGAAGGGCCGCGGAATATACCATGCCAAGACTCATAGGCATTCCTCCTTTACCGCTCAGAACGCACTGACACTGCGCTCCTATCGCGCTTTTGCTCTTTTGTCTGCTTCCTTCTGAAATCCTCCGGGCGAACTGCCCTGGAATACATAAATGAAATCTCCTGAATATAGATCGATTGTTTTTAGAATGTTTTCATGATACACCCGTTACGTTAACTTGTCAACCGGTATTTCCTCAGATATAGATATTTTTCTCGAATGTCGATATTTTCTCTGATATTGTTATGTTTTTCTTGGCACTGACATTTCTCCGAACACAAAACAACAGGGCCACTATAACAGCAGGCCCTGTTGCTCCTTTTATCCGTTGTCCTATTTACCGTTTGCTTCCCCTCTGTCACATATTTACATTTCTCTTCTGCCGTCTGGCTCTCTCTGACACCGCGGACACCTGCCGCAGGCCGGAGCTGAGCAGCACAAGGACAATAATCACCGCCACAGCGCAGAGCACCCACTGCACAAGGTGGACAGAGCGTCCCAGCGTGATGGGCATGTCCCAGACAGCGTGGAGCACGATCACAAGGAGCAGGAATTTCAGGAATTTCGGATCCAGATACATTTTCCTGTCAAAGGGCCTCTCCCCCTTGGCAATGACAAGGCCCGCCGTGGAGATAGCCGCCCACAGCGTATGTCCGCCTACAGCTAGAGCTCCCCGCAGGACCAGCACGTCAATCATGCCCTGGACGCCTCCGTACATCAGGGAGGAAAAGGCGTAGCCGGCGGTCTCAAACACCGCAAAGCCGGCGCCCACGCAGGCCCCCAGGAGCAGTCCGTTCAGAATGTAGGAGGTATTCCGCTTCTTCACGTAGTGTCCTGCCACAACGATCTTGCCGATTTCCTCCACGATCCCCACCAGGATGGCACCGGTGTAGTTCAGCTCCCCTACATAGATGTAGCCGTACAGTATAAGCGTAAAGATCAAAGACATAACCCCGCCTATAAAGAAAATGCTCACCACGTCAAAAATGCTGATGTTCCTCGGGATATTGGTCTCCCAGAAGAAGATCACCAGGGAGAAGGGGACGATGAGGGCCCCTATAAACATAGCGCCGGGGATGGCATTGGTGTTGGTAAATTCCAATATCATCACAAGAAGCCCGATGAACACCACCAGGAACATGAGGAAGATCCTGGCGAAGAGCCATGGATGGGGCCAGTCCGCCGTCATATTCTCCGGCGCCGGAGTAGTCTTTTTTGTCCCGCTGATGAAGAGCTCCTCCCGCTCCTCTACTGTGTGGTGCCTGAACACCTCGCTCACCAGCTCCCGCAGGCGGATGTCCGTCTTTCCCTCCTGGCCTGTCATGTCGTTGATGGCGTCCACGAATTTTCCCATCCCGCTCTTGGACATGGATATAAACTCATCCTTCGTAAATCCGCCGGCCTGGCCTGCGTTCTGCTGGCTCGCGCTCTGCTGGCCTGTATTTTGCTGGCCTTTATTTTGCTGGCCTGTGTTCTGCTGCGCTGTGCTCTGCCGGGGCCCGCCCTGGCTCAGGCTTCTGCCGCACTCAGGGCAGAACCTGTCGCCGCTCTCCACCTTTGCCCCGCACCAGAGGCAGAAGAGCTGTCTCTCTTCAAATCTGTACCCGCACTGGTTGCAAAATTTTGCTGTGTCACTCATTTCCTTTCCGCATTTCGGACATATCCTGCTCATTCTCATCCCTCCGCTATCTTTTGGCTGTCACAGGTTTCATCTTTGTCTCTTTCATTCTCTCTACCATTATAGTCTCCCCCGGCGCTGCAGTCCAACAATAATTTCTTCTTCCTTTTGGAAAAGCACAAAACTCCTCATTTTGACATAGACTGTAATTAACCACGCCAGAGAGGTGCTTCATTTGAAATCCTTTCCACAACCACTGACAGCGGCCGAGGAGCAGTATTATCTGCAGAAATATACGGAAGGTGACCAGGAAGCGAAGCACATTCTGATCGAGCGGAACATGCGCCTTGTGGCGCATATTGTCCGAAAATATCAGTCCATGGACGAGGAGACAGAGGACCTTCTCTCCATCGGAACCATCGGTCTGATCAAGGGAGTTGTGACCTTTAACCCTGACAAGGCTGTACGGCTTGGAACCTACGCCGCAAGGTGTATTGAAAACGAAATCCTCATGTACCTGCGCACCCGGAAGAAGTCTGCCCGGGACGTGTCCCTCTACGAGCCCATCGGCACAGACCGGGAGGGCAACGAGATCCAGCTCTTTGACATCATCGAGTCGGACACAGCTGACGCGCATGAAAAGGTCGCCCTTGGCGACGATATCCGGCTCCTCTATTCCAGGATAGAAACCGTTCTCTCTCCCCGGGAACGGCTTGTTCTGAAAATGCGGTACGGTCTCTATAACGGAGATGAATTCACACAGCGGGAGATTGCCAAGAAGCTTGGGATCTCCCGTTCTTATGTCTCCAGGATCGAGAAGAGCGCAATAGAAAAGCTGCGGGACTATTTTTAAACCCGCAGCTTCCTCTGTCTATTTTCTTTACTCTTCTTTTCTTCTCAGAATGTCGCAAAGATCCGCCTCCGCCCCCAGGTCCACATAGATGGTCTGCTTTGCGTGGGGCGCGCTCTCCTGCTCCTGTCCGTCCTCATTCACGATGCGGTGGACAGTCACCTCCACATTTCTCCCGTCCGGCTTCATAATCTCGATCTGCTCACCCACGGAAAACTTATTTCTCTGCTCGATCTGGTAGAGCCCGTCCTTCTCCCCGCCGATGATGCCCAGATAAGTGTAGTCCTTTGCGTAGGTATTGTTGTCGTAGATCTGGGCGCTCTCATCCGGCTTTCCAAAGTAAAATCCGGTGGTGAACTGCCGGTAGGTGCAGTTTGAAATCTGGTCCAGATACCAGGGCATATTTTTCTCGTAGAGAGCCGGATCCTCCAGATAATCGTCTATGGCCTTCCGGTAGGTCCGGGCCACTGTGGCCACGTAGAGGGCTGTCTTCATCCTTCCCTCGATCTTGAAGCTGTCGATGCCCGCGTCGATGAGCTCCGGTATATGCTCGATCATGCACAGATCCTTGGAGTTAAAGATAAATGTGCCTCTCTCATTTTCATAGACAGGCATATACTCCCCGGGCCTTGTCTCCTCCACGATGGAGTATTTCCAGCGGCAGGGGTGGGTGCAGGCTCCCCTGTTGGCGTCCCTTCCGGTAAAATAGCTGCTCAGAAGGCATCTGCCTGAGTAGGAAATGCACATGGCCCCGTGGATAAAGCTCTCAATCTCCATCTCCTCCGGTATGTTCCGGCGGATTTCCTTTATCTCCTTCAGGGAGAGTTCCCGGGCTGTGACAACTCTTTTGGCTCCCTGCTTCCACCAGAAATTAAAGGTCCCGTAATTGGTGTTGTTGGCCTGGGTGCTGATGTGCCGCTCGATTTCCGGGCACACCTCTTTCGCGATCTCAAAGACCGCCGGATCGGCGATGATGAGGGCGTCCGGCTGCATTTCCCGCAGCTCCTCAAAATATTTCCGCACGCCGGGGAGATCACCGTTGTGGGCCAGGATATTGGCCGTCACATGGACCCGCACGCCGTGGTCGTGGGCAAAGCGGATCCCCTCCGCCATGTCCTCCCGGGAGAAATTTTTCGCCTTGGCCCGGAGGCCGAAGGCCTCGCCGCCTATATACACTGCGTCCGCGCCGAAGATCACAGCTGTCTTCAGCACTTCCAGGCTGCTGGCCGGGATGAGCAGTTCAGGATATCTGTTCATAGTGTCTTTCCTTTCTTTACGCTGACTGCCAGCCCGTCCCCCAGGGGGAGGATACTGGTCAGGAGCCGTTCATCGTGCTTCAGCTGGTAGAGGTACTCCCTCATTCTCTTGTGGATGGTCCGGTTGCGCCTCTCCACCGCAAAGCGGGACTCCATGATGTCCCCGTCCTGGAGCACATTGTCCGTCACAAGGACGCCGCCCTCCTCCAGAAGCCGCAGCGCCTCCGGCAGATAGTGGATGTACTGTGCCTTGGCCGCGTCCATGAAGATGAGGTCAAAGGGCCCCTCCAGCCCCCGCATTACCTCCAGGGCATCCCCCTCCAGGAGGGTGATGTCCTTTTCTTTTCCGGCCCGGCGGAAATTCTCTCTGGCAATGGGGATCCTCTTCTCATAGTTCTCTATGGTAGTGATCCGGCACCCCTCCGGGGCGTAGGCGCTCATCAGAAGAGCGGAGAAGCCCACCGCCGTGCCAAGCTCCAGTATGCTGCCAGGCCTTTCGATCTGCAGCAGCACCTTCAGAAAGCTCTGGGTCTCCTTGCGGATGATTGGCACCCGGTCCGCCAGCGCCTTATCCTCGATCTCCTCCAAAAGCGGGCTTTCCGGCGTCTCCAGGGAATGGATAAATGTCGTAATTCTCTCATCAATAAACATATTTACACACCAGTTTATACACAATTACACACCAGTTACGTTAATTTGGGACGTAATACTTTTAAAAAGTATTACGTCCCTCTTTACACTTTTTTAAATTATCTGTCTACATCCATAATTATCGGTAAAATCATGGGTCTTCTCTTTGTTCTCTTCCAGATGAACTCGTTCATCGTGTCGCGGACAACCAGCTTGATCTTGCTCCAGTCTGCGCCTCTCTGGCGATGGAGACAGTTATCTACCGCGTCCACGAGGACTTTTCTGGCGTCCTCCATCAGCCCTTCTGACTCGCGCACATAGACAAAGCCGCGGGATACGATATCCGGGCCGGCCAGGAGACGGTTGGTTCTCTTCTCCAGGGTCATGACCACGATGAGGATACCGTCCTCCGCCAGGTGCTGGCGGTCGCGAAGAACGATATTTCCCACATCGCCAACGCCAAGTCCGTCTACCAGCACTTCGCCGGTGTGGACCTTGTCCACCACCTTGGCCTCCTTGCTATCAAGCTCCAGCACGTCGCCGGACTGCAGCATAAAGACGTTCTCCTTGGGGATTCCAAGGGACAGTGCCAGGCCCGCGTTAGCCTTCCTGTGGCGGAACTCGCCGTGGATGGGGATGGCGTACTTTGGTTTCACAAGGGAGTAGATCAGCTTCAGCTCCTCCTGACAGGCATGTCCGGATACGTGGGCATCCTGGAAGATCACGTTGGCCCCCTTCTCGGAGAGCTCGTTGATGACCTTGGAGACGGATTTCTCATTTCCCGGAATGGGATTGGAGCTAAAAATAACCGTGTCTCCCGGCATAATGGTCACTTTCTTGTGGATGTCCGCCGCCATTCTGGACAGGGCCGCCATGGACTCTCCCTGGCTACCTGTGGTGATGAGCACCGTCTTCTCCGGCGGATAGTTCTTCAGCTGGTCGATCTCGATAAGGGTCTTGTCCGGCACGTTCAGGTAACCCAGCTCCTGGGCCGTGGAGATGATGTTCACCATGCTCCGGCCCTCCACAACCACCTTCCTGTCATACTTGTAGGCAGAATTGATGATCTGCTGCACACGGTCCACATTGGACGCGAAGGTGGCAATGATGATCCTTGTATTCTTGTACTCGGCGAAGAGGTGGTCAAATGTGCGTCCCACAGTCCGCTCGGACTGGGTAAATCCGGGACGCTCCGCGTTGGTACTGTCCGACATGAGGGCCAGCACGCCCTTTTTCCCGATCTCACCAAATCTCTGAAGGTCGATGGCGTCGCCAAAGACCGGTGTGTAGTCCACCTTAAAGTCTCCTGTGTGCACCACAATGCCCGCCGGCGAGTAGATGGCAAGGGCTGAGGCGTCCTGGATACTGTGGTTTGTCTTGATAAACTCGATTCGGAACTGTCCCAGATTGATGGACTGACCGAACCGGACCACCTTTCTCCTTGTGCTCCTCAAAAGATTATGCTCTGTCAGCTTCTTCTCAATGATACCCATTGTCAGCTTTGTAGCGTAAATAGGAAGATTCATTTCCCTGAGCACGTAGGAGAGGGCTCCGATGTGGTCCTCATGTCCGTGGGTGATGACAAAGCCCTTGACCTTCTGGATATTGTCCTTCAGATAGGTAATATCCGGGATGACCAGGTCAATTCCCAGCATATCGTCCTCCGGGAAGGCCAGACCGCAATCCACCACAATAATACTGTCTCCGTACTCAAAGGCAGTAATGTTCATTCCGATCTTTTCCAGGCCTCCGAGCGGAATGATGCGCAGTTTTCCATTGTTTTCTTTTTTCAAGCTTACACCTCCATAGGTTTATTTTTCCGTTATTTTTCTTTTTCACGGCATTTTCTGCACACGCCGTAAAATTTCAGTTCATGGTCAGTCACCTGAAAGCCCGTCTTCTTTTCAATGTAGGCCTCCAGATCCTCGAGAAGATCGTCTCTGAACGCAGAGACACTTCCGCACTCCGTACAGATCAGGTGATGGTGATGATGACGGTGTCCCTCCTGCTCATCCAGGAAATCACCGATCTCATACCGCACGCATCCGTCGTCCAGCATGATCCGATCCACAAGCTGCATGTCCAGGAGAAGCTGGACTGTCCGGTAAATGGTGGCAAGACCGATCTCCGGGTAGTCCTCCTTGACCAGCTCAAAGATATCCTCCGCGGTCATATGCTCGTCCCCGTGCTCCGCAAGCACCTGCAGAACAAGAAGCCTCTGATTGGTCACCTTCAGACCCTTTTCCTTCAGCATCTCTTTGAATTTTTCCTGGCTTATAGACATAGTATATTACCTTTCTATCTCGATATCCTCAAGCAGCTCTTCGAACACCTTCGACACAGCGGAAAGCTCTGTGTCATCTTCTACGATCTCGTAAATGCTTTCTGTATCTTCTGCCTCTGATCTGTCCTTGAGGATGAGACACTCCGCGTCTCCCTCCTCCGAGTCCGTGACCAGAATGTAGGACGTTCCATTGATAGTCGTCTGCTCCAGGACAAAAAACTCCGCCGTCTCCGCCCCGTCAGACTGAAATTTGATCTTTTCCATTACAATACACCTCAAAAAATCCAGTAGTTTAACGACAGTACTTAAGACAGTACTTAAAGACGGTCCTCTCTAATGGCCGCCTCATGGTATTTCGAGTCCAGATATCCCTGCAATATAAAAACAGCCGCAATCTTATCAATGTATTTCTTGCGGTCTTCCCTTCTCACGTTGCTCTCAATTAAAGTCCGCTCTGCTTCTACCGTGGTCAGACGCTCGTCCCACATAATGACCTCAAGGCCGGTACGCCGGCGCAGCATCTCACCGAATTCCAAAGATTTTTCCGCCCGATCTCCCACGTCGCTGTTCATGTGGCGCGGCAGTCCGAGTACAATGCTCTCGACCTCATACTCCCGTATCAGCTCCTCGATGCGGGCACACGTCTTTCTAAGCTTGTTCTCATCCTTGCGCCAGATGGTCTCAATCCCCTGTGCTGTAAGACCAAGGGGGTCGCTCACCGCCACTCCCACTGTCTTAGAGCCGTAGTCCAGTCCCATCACTCTCATACAAAATTATTCCCATCCGTGATACTTGATATACGCTTTCAGCATCTCTTCTACCAGTTCGTCTCTCTCCACCTTCATGATCAGGCTCCTGGCGCCGTTGTGGCTTGTAATATAAGTAGGATCCCCTGACATGATGTAGCCGACGATCTGGTTGACCGGATTGTAGCCTTTCTCGCTCAGTGCCTTGTACACAATTTCAAGTATATCTTTTGCCTGAATTTGTGGGCCGCTTTCTACCTGGAAAAACTGGGTGTTGGTTAATTCTTTCATATACTCACGTCCTCCAAAAATACTTCATATTTATTCTACTCTATTCCATTCTGAAATTCAATGAATTATTTGTAAACGGTTCTCAATTTCTACATTTATCAACTGATTTGCCAGATTCTCTGTCGTTTTTTGTCCGACTTTCACATACTCCTTCGTGTGCCCCACCTGGTAAATGCCGTCCTCTCTCTCCACGGCCTCCTCCATCAGGACCTCCACGCACGTCCCGATGAGCCGATCCTCATAGGCCTGCTGTTTGCGTCTTCCCAGGGCAATGAGCTGAGCGCTCCTTGCGTTCTTCACCTGCTCCGGCACCTGTCCCTCCATGGAGGCCGCCTTTGTCCCCTCCCGGCGGGAGTACTTGAAAATGTGGGTTTCGTAGAAATCCACCTTGTCCACAAAGGCCATGGATTGTTCAAACTCCTCCTCGCTCTCCTGGGGGAAGCCCACGATCACGTCCGTGGTCAGAGCCGGGTGGTCAAAATACTGCCGAAGGAGCTGGCACTTCTCATAGTACTCCTGAGTCGTGTACCTCCGGTTCATACGCCGCAGCGTCTCGTCGCAGCCGCTCTGCAAAGAGAGGTGGAAATGGGGGCAGATCTTGGGAAGGGAGGCAAGCGTCCGCGCAAATTCCTCCGTGATGATCCGGGGCTCCAGGGAGCCCAGGCGGATCCGGCAGATACCCTCCACCTCGTGGACAGCGCAGATGAGGGAGAGAAGGTCCTCCCCCCGATCCAGATCCAGCCCGTAGGAGCTTAAGTGGATGCCCGTCAGCACCACCTCCTTGTAGCCCTTGTCAGCCAGCGTGCGCACCTGGTCCACCACGTCCTCCATGCGCCTGCTGCGGACCCGTCCCCTGGCGTAGGGGATGATACAGTAGGAGCAGAACTGGTTGCAGCCGTCCTGCACCTTGATGTAGGCCCGGGTGTGCTCCCCGGTCCGGGTCAGGCGCAGCTCCTCGTACTCCGGCGTACGGCTGATGTCGATGATGTCTTTTCTGCCCGGGCCTGTCTTCTCAGCCTCCGCCCCGTCTGTACCGGCCGCCTGTCTCTCCCGGAAAAACTCCTCCAGGATCCGGGCCAGCTCATGCTTTTTGTTGTTCCCGATGACAATGTCCACGCAGTCGTCCACTTCCCCCGCCTTGGCCTGGACATAGCAGCCCGCCGCCACCACCACAGCGTCCGGATTCAGCTTCTTAGCCCGGTGGAGCATCTGGCGGGACTTCCGGTCCGCCATGTTGGTGACCGTGCACGTGTTGATGACGTAGACGTCCGCCCTTTCATTAAAGGGCACGATTTCATAGCCGCTCTGCTCCAGTATTTCCTGCATAGCCTCCGTCTCGTAGGCGTTTACCTTGCATCCCAGATTGTGAAGTGCTGCCTTTTTCATTTCCAACCTCTCTTTTCTTCTGCTCTCTTGTTGCTCTCGTGTAAATTGTTGTATGCTTTAACGAAATTTATCCCAATTCTTTGGCAAATTGTTCCTTGACTTTTACACTTTCAGCTCTTAAGATGATTATAGAAACTGATATAAGAAATCAAGGAGGTTATTCCAATGAAAACAGTACAAATTTCTTTAAACTCAATCGACAAAGTAAAATCTTTCGTAAACGACATCACAAAGTTTGACTATGACTTTGATCTTGTATCCGGAAGATATGTGATCGATGCAAAATCCATCATGGGTATCTTCAGCCTGGATCTGTCCAAGCCTATCGACCTGAACATCCACGCTGACGCAGGCATCGATGAGGTGCTTGAGACTCTGAAGCCATACCTTGTATAATCGGACAGGTTTAAAGCGAACATATGAATACGCCGAAATGCGCTGACATTCCGGCGTATTTTTTATTTAACAGGAAACTTTCCGTTCCCTGTTAAACAAAAACGCTCCGGGGGATCCCCTCCGGGCTCCCCGGCAGGGCAATGCTAGCCCTGCACGTCTATGATCTCCACCGTGTCGATGGCTGTCTGTACCAGCTCGTCGATCTTCTCCGCCAGATTTTCCTCTGACCTGTGAATGATGTTGATGTTCGGCTTTGTCACCGGATGCTTTGCCACAAAGATGGTGCAGCAGTCCTCAAAGGGCTGTATGGATGTCTCGTAGGAGCCGATCTTCTCGGACACCTCCACGATCTCCTTCTTGTCAAATCCGATCAGGGGACGGTACACCGGCAGAGTGCACACCTCGTTGGTAGCCGCCAGGCTCTGCATGGTCTGGCTTGCCACCTGACCGATGCTCTCCCCTGTGATGAGACCCAGGCAGCCGTCCTCCTTCGCAAAATGCTCCGCGATCTTCATCATGTACCTTCTCATGATGATGGTCAGCTCATCGTGGGGGCACTGGTCGTAGATGTAGAGCTGGATGTCTGTAAAATTCACCACGTGGAGACGGATGGGACCTGCGTAGGCTGCGATGATCCTGGCCAGATCCACCACCTTCTCCTTGGCCCGCTCGCTTGTGTAGGGCGGCGCGTGGAAGTAGGTTGCCTCCAGGGCAACGCCCCTCTTGGCGATCATGTAGCCAGCCACCGGGCTGTCGATTCCGCCGGACAGAAGGAGCATGGCTTTCCCGTTTGTCCCCACAGGCATGCCTCCCGGCCCGGGAATGATCCTGGAGTAGACGTAGATATCCTCCCTGACCTCGATGTTCAGCATCACATCCGGATGGTGTACATCCACACGGATCCCGGGAAACGCGTCCAGAATAGCCTCCCCGATGTCGCAGTTGATCTCCATGGAATTCTTCGGATAATTCTTCCGGCTTCTCCTGGCCTCCACCTTGAAGGTAATGTTTTTGTCCGGGTACAGCTCATCCATGTAGGCCACCACGTCTTTTTTCAGCTGCTCAAAGCCCTGGTCCTCAAGCCGCACCACAGGGCAGATGCCCACAATGCCGAAGACTCTCTGGAGAGCCTCTGTCACCTCGTCATAGTCGTAGGGGCCGTCACAGTCCACATAGATACGGCCTCGCGTCTTATGCACCTTAAAGCTGCCGTCCGCCTCCCGCAGGGCGTAGCGGATCTGACGCACCAGGGCGTCCTCGAACATATAGCGGTTCTTTCCCTTGATCCCGATCTCACCGTACTTGATCAAAAATGTGTGAAATGTCATGGTTCTTTCCTCTTTTCTTCCTGGTGTGCAGACGAACTGTCCCGGCTGCGGCCCAGGCGCTCCCTATGCGCCTCTGGCATTACCGTCTCGTATATCTGCGCAATACTGGTACTAAATTATATAGGGTTTCCAGCGTATAGTCAATCTCTTCTTCTGTTGTAAATTCTGACATGCTGAAGCGCAGCGTGGCGTCCAGATACTCCTTCTGTGCCCCGATCCCCTTCAGCACCCCGCTGATGGCCGGGTGGTTGGAGGCGCAGGCTGAGCCGGAGGACACGTAGATGCCCTTCTCCTCCAGAGCGTGGAGCAGGACCTCGCTCCTCACCCCGGCAAATCCCACGCTGATGATGTGGGGCGCGCTGGTCTCGTCGTAGAGGCCGTGGATGGTGATGTCATCCAGCTTCTGCACACCGTCTATGAACCGGGCCTTCAGCGCCCGCATCCGGTCCACCTTCTCCTCCAGCCCGTCGTAGATAGTCTTTGCCGCCAGGCCAAGGCCTGCGATCCCGGGCACGTTCTCCGTCCCGGAGCGGATGTTCTTCTGCTGCTCACCGCCGAAGACGATGGGCTTTATCTTCACCTGCTCGCCGAAGTAGAGGGCTCCCGTCCCCTTGGGCCCGTGTATCTTGTGGCCGCTTAGGGTGAGCATGTCGATCTTCTCCTTCTTCGGGTAAATCCTGTATTTTCCAAAGCCCTGGACCGCGTCCACATGGAACAGGATATCCTTATTATAGGCCTTCACCATATCCGCCGCCTGCCGGATGGGCTGCACGGATCCCACCTCGTTGTTCACGTACATAATGGACACAAGGATCGTCTCCGGACAGAGGGCCTCCTGCAAAGCCTCCAGCTTCACTCTCCCGTACCGGTCCACCGGCAGGAAGGTGACGCGGAAATCCTCTTCCTCCTCCAGGTAGCGCATGGTGTTCAGGATCGCCGGGTGCTCGATGGAGGAGGTGATCAGGTGATTCCCCCTGCGCCTGTTGGCCCTGGCCGCTCCGATAAGGGCCAGGTTGTCGCTCTCCGTGCCGCCGGACGTGAAGACGATCTCCTTGTCCTTCACCTTCAACAGCTTTGCCAGTATTTCCTTTGTCTCTTTTATATAATGCTCTGCCTGCACTCCCTTGGCGTGCATGGAGGAGGGGTTGCCGTAGTCCTGGCACATGACCTTGCGCACAAGGTCCCCCACGCAGTCGTAGGCCCGGGTGGTGGCAGAATTGTCAAGATAAACTTCCATCAAAGATCACTCCTGTACTTTTTACTATTAATTTATGCGCCTCAGGGCTCCAGGTGATAGCCCAGGATGGCCAGCACCATGAGGGGCGCTGTCTCGGTGCGCAAAATCCGCCTGCCCAGGGTGATGACCCTGGCGCCGGCGGCCAGCGCCTTCTCCTCTTCCTCTCTCTCAAATCCGCCCTCGGGCCCGATAAAGATGCCCACAGACTGGCCCGGCCGTATCTCCTCAATGACCTTTCGCGTGTAGTCCATGCCCTCTGCCAGCTCGTAGGGAAAGAGGATCACATCCAGACTGCCCGCCGCCTGCAGGGCCTCGTCAAAGCTGCACACGCTCTTCACCTCCGGGATGATGCCCCGGCCCGCCTGCTTGGCCGCGCTTTTGGCGATCTCGTTCCACCGCTTTACCTTTTTCTCCGCCTTGGGTCCGTCCAGCTTCACCACGGAGCGCTTCGCCGCCACAGGGACCACGCCCCGGGCTCCCAGCTCCACTGCCTTCTGCACCACCAGCTCCATCTTGTCGCTCTTGGGAAGTCCCTGGAAGAGCCAGATGGGGGAGGGAAGCTCTGTGTCCAGCTCCCTCTCCTCCTCTATCTCAAGCCGGGCCCGGCCCTCCTCGTAGCCTGTGACCTGGCAGATATATTTGCGGTTGTTGCCGTCGCTGACCTCCAGCCTCTCGCCCTTTTTCATGCGGAGCACATTTTTCATGTGGTTCACATCAGAACCTTCTATATAAATGTATGGCTTTTCCACCTGATCCGGCGTCACAAAAAAATGCTGCATCTATCGTTTCCTCGCTGTGACGGAGACCCACTCTCCCTGGTGATGTACCTCCAGAAGCTCCATGCCGGCTTCCTTCACTGCCTCCACCACGGTCTCCTCCTTGTCCTCTATGATCCCGCTTGTGATGTAAATACCGCCGCTTTTCAGCTGGGCCTGGATCACCGGCGTCAGGGGTACCAGCACATCCGCCAGGATGTTGGCGGCCACAATGTCGTACTTTTCATAGCCAGCCCTGTCCTGAACCTCTCTGTCGTCAATGATGTTTCCGATCATGACCTCGTACTGATCCTTCTCAATGCCGTTGACAGCCATATTTTCGTGGGTGGCGTCAATGGCGCAGGGATCCAGGTCCGTGCCCACGGAGTAGCCCGCGCCGAACTTCAGGGCCAGCATACCAAGGATGCCGCTGCCGCAGCCAACATCCAGGATCCTCATGCCCGGCTCCACGTATTTCTTCAGCTGGCGGATACACAGCTGGGTTGTCTCGTGCATACCTGTGCCAAAGGCCGTCCCCGGATCAATGTGGATGATCAGCTTGTCCTCATCCTCCGGCTTTACATCCTCCCAGGAGGGGATGATGAGCACGTTGTCCACGGTAAACTGGTGGAAATACTGCTTCCAGTTGTTCACCCAGTCCACGTCCTCTGTCTGGGACTCCTCGATGGAGGCCTCCCCGATATCCACAAAGGCAGAGATGTCCTCAAGCTCTGCGCGCACCTTCCCCAGCATCTCCTCCTTGTCGTCTTCCTCCTCCATATAGAAGGTAATGTAGGCCACGCCGTCGTCCTCCTCAGTCTGGGGAAGGATATCCACAAACATCTGCTCCTTGTCCGCCTGGGTGAGAGGAATTTTATCCTCGATCTCCACCCCCTGGATACCCAGCTCCATGAGGGAACTGCTGACGATCTCCTCCGCCGCGGTTGTTGTCTTCAAACGAAATTTATTCCATTTCATACCGTCTCACCTCTGTCCCGCCTCTTCCCGGCGGAACATTCCTTTCCACATCAGTTTATCATATGAGCCCCAAATGCTCAACGAGGATTTTCACCCCGAGACAGACGAGGATCACGCCCCCTGCGATCTGGGCTCCCTTCTGCCAGCGGGAGCCAAACACGTTGCCGATCCTTACGCCCGCCGCGGAGATGACAAAGGTGGTCACGCCGATGAAGGATACCGCAGGCACGATCTCCACCTTCAGAAAGGCGAAGGTGATACCCACCGCCAGGGCGTCGATACTGGTAGCCACCGCCAGGGGCAGCATGGTCCGCACATCCAGGGAGTCGTCCGCCTCGCAGTCCTCCCCTCCAAAGGCCTCCTTTATCATGCCGGCGCCGATAAGTCCCAACAGGATGAAGGCGATCCAGTGGTCTATGGAGGTGATGATCTCCTTGAACTGGCTCCCCAGGAGATACCCGATGACCGGCATCCCCGCCTGGAATACCCCAAAATAAAGTCCCACGATCCCCGCCTTGGCCCAGGTGCATTTCTTCATGGCGAGGCCCTTACAGACTGACACGGCAAAGGCGTCCATGGACAGCCCCACCGCCATCAGAAAAAGTTCGATCAGTCCCATTTTTCTTCTCCTTTTGTCTTCTTTTGTGTCCCTCCCGGGGCCGAAAGCCCCTCTCCCCTGTCAGCGGCCGGGCGGATGCAGCGCGGGCAGCGCGTAAAAAAAGACCCATCCGCGGCAGATACTCTCTGCGCGGATAAGTCTCATTATTTCAAGTAATGCCAGATGCCAGGACAGCATCAGTATGTTGACAGTACTGCGCCCCAGGCGCCAACTACTCCCTTATCGCTTCTGTTCATTATAAGGAGAAGAACGAGGCTTGTCAATCATTTTTTATCAACTTTCCTCTTCGCATAGCCCGAACCCTCTCCTTCATCTCCCGGTCTGCCCTCCTGGACTCGCAGATTTTCTGCAGCGTCTTATTATAAGTGAAGTCATCCAGACGGCAGGCCTCAAGAAAAGCCTCCGTCTCCTTGGGGAACTCCAGGTAAAACATGGAAAGGGCCCAGGCCACGGCCATCTTCACATAGTAGGAGTCCTGGTCCACCTGCTCCAGCTCTGCCAGGGCCTCCCCAAGGTACTCCCTGTCCACATAGTAGTCCAGCAGCATGACCGCCCCGAAGCGGGCCGTGTACTCCTCCCCGCTCCGGAGGCAGCCCGTGACAAAGGGCCAGAGCTGCGCCCGGTGCCTGCCGGCGATCTTCAGGGTGCTGCAGAAGCTGTCGCAGACAGACCAGTTGTCAATCCTTGGCAGGAACCAGCAGATCAGCCGCCGGGCCTCCCCCAGGAGTTCCTCCTGTCCGCGCTCCTCCCGGCCATGCTCCTCCTGGCCTCGCAGCCTGCGCGCTCCGCCTGCCCGCCGTTCCATGTTATCCAGCCCGTAGCCGATGACCATCCCCTGGAGCATCACCTCCTCGAAGCTGTCCTGCCCGGCCCGGGAAAGCCACTCCTCCCACCGGTCCGCGGCAATGCGTCGGGCGATTTTTCGCAGCAGGGGAAGACGGATCCCCAGGAACCGCTCCACAGGCAGCTCCGGGATCAGGGAGCTGGCGAACCGCAGATAGGAGGGCTCCCCCAGGCTCTCCAGATACTTCCTCATTTTCTCCCGGCTCTCCAGACAGCCGGGCGGCAGGCTGACAGATGCTTTTTCGGCAGATGCTTTTGTTTTGCTTTTCGGCATACAGGTTCTCCTTTCCAGAGCTGAAATCCCTTTTAAACTCTATTTTCACATCTGTTTCAGGAAAAATCAAGCATATCCGCCTCTGTCTTTCTCCCGGGACTGTGCTATAATGAGAGCAGTCTGATTTTTACAGAAACAGAAATTTTACACGAAACGGGGGATTATCTTGCAGGACCTGAAACGCGTTTTCACACACCTTGGGCCATTTAAGAAGGAATTTATCCTCAGCATCCTGTTCATCATTGCTGAGACAGGCTTTGAGCTGACCATACCGCTGATCATGGCGGACATCATCGACGTGGGCGTCCAGACAAGGGACATTCACTACATCTGCATGAAGGGCGTGCAGATGGGCTTTTGCGCCCTCTTCTCCCTCATCACAGGGCTCCTCTACGCCAGATACGCCGCCAGGGCCGCCCTGGGCTTTGGCTCCGGCGTGCGGGAGGCTGAGTTTTCCAGGATCCAGTCCTACTCCTTTGCCAACCTGGACCACTTCAGCACCTCCTCCCTGATCACCCGCATGACCACGGACATCACCGTCATGCAGAACGCCATCACAGGGGGCATACGGCCCATGGTCCGGGGACCGGTGATGCTCATCATGGGGCTCTTCCTGGCTTTCTGGATGAACGCCGCCCTGGCCCTCGTGTTTGTAATCTGCACCCCTGTCCTGGCCTGCATCCTGTTTTTCATCGTGCGCAAGGTGGCGCCCCTGTACGGGAAGCTGCAGGTCTGCATGGACAGGGTCAACGCGGCCATCCAGGAAAACCTCACCGCCATCCGGGCTGTCAAGGCCTTTGTGCGGGAGGAGTACGAGGAGGAGGTCTTTGAAAAGGCCAACCGGGATCTGGCGGACACAAGCCGCACCACCTTCCACTTCGCGGTGCTGAACCTGCCCGCCTTCCAGCTCACCATGTACACCTCCATCGTGCTCATCCTCTGGTTCGGCGGCGGCTTTATCCAGGCCGGCAGCATGCAGGTGGGAGAGCTGACCGGCTTCTTAAGCTATGTGCTCCAGATCGTCAACTCCCTCATGATGATATCCAACGTGTTCCTCATGCTGACCCGGTCCCTGGCCAGCGCCCGGCGCATCAACCAGGTCTTCGACGAGACAAGCACCCTGTCCGACCCGGAAAATCCCTGCCAGGTGATCCCGGACGGACAGATCGACTTTGACCACGTGTCCTTCAAGTATAAAAAAGAGGCAAAGGAGTACACCCTCTCCGACATCGACCTCCACATAGAGGCCGGGGAGACGGTGGGCATCATCGGCGGCACAGGCTCCTCCAAGAGCACCCTTGTGCAGCTCATCCCCAGGCTCTACGACGCCACCTCGGGTTCTGTCCGCGTGGGAGGACGGGACGTGCGCTCCTACAGCCTGGAGGCTCTCCGGGACGGGGTAGGCATTGTGCTCCAGAAAAACGTCCTCTTCTCCGGCACCATCCGGGAAAATCTCCTGTGGGGCAACCCCAGAGCCACGGAAGCTGAGCTGCAGGCGGCCTGCCGCGCCGCCTGCGCCGACGAGTTCATCCGCACCCTCCCGGAGGGGCTGGACACCCGGCTGGACCAGGGAGGGGTCAACCTGTCGGGAGGGCAGAGGCAGCGCCTGTGCATTGCCCGGGCTCTCTTAAAACGGCCGAAGATCCTCATCTTTGACGACTCCACCAGCGCCGTGGACACGGCCACAGAGAGCCGGATACGGGAGGCTCTGGAGGCCATCCCCTCCATGACAAAGCTGGTCATCGCCCAGCGCATCCTGTCCGTCATGCACGCGGACAAGATCGTGATACTGGACGACGGACGGATACACGCGGTGGGGACCCACCAGTCTCTCCTTGCAGAGAGCCCCATTTACCGGGAAATCTACGAGTCACAGAAAGGAGGCAGATAGGCCATGGCAACAGCGAACAGAAAGCGCCCCAAAAACCTGCGGCGCACATTTGGGAAGCTCCTCTCCTACATGGGCATGCATAAATTCCTGCTGGCGGCGGTGGCCCTTCTTGTCACCGTCAGCGCGGGAGCCAACCTGCTTGGCACCTACATGGTAAAGCCCATCATCAACCAGTATATCGTGCCGGGGGACCTGAAGGGGCTCATCTTCGGCGTGGCGGTCACCGCCGCCATCTACCTGACCGGGGCGGCCGCAGCCTTCGGCTACAGCCAGACCATGGTAAAAGCCGCCCAGAAGATCATCTATGACATCCGCCGGGACCTCTTCCACACCATGGAAAAGCTGCCTCTCGGGTACTTTGACTCCCACCCGGACGGGGACACCATGAGCCGCTTCACCAACGACGTGGACACCATCTCCGACGCCCTCAACAACAGCTTTGCTATGATCATCCAGAGCTTTATCCAGGTTGTGGGGACGCTGACCATCCTCTTCATCCTGAACTGGCAGCTCAGTTTCCTGGTTGTCCTCGGGTACGCCTCCATGTTCCTCTACATCCGCTACAGCGGGAAAAAGAGCACCTACTATTTCAATCACCAGCAGCAGTACCTGGGCGAGCTGAACGGCTACATCGAGGAGATGATCCGGGGCCAGAAGGTGGTCAAGGTCTTCAACCACGAGGCGGACAGTCTGAGGGCCTTCCACGAGAAAAACGCTCTCCTGCGGGAGGCGGGGACAAAGGCCACCGCCTACTCCAGCACCATGATCCCCATGGTGGTCAGCATTTCCTACATCAACTACGCGGTGGTGGCTGTCCTGGGCGGCCTGATGGCCATCTGGGGCCGCATCGACATTGGCACCCTGGCAAGCTATCTCATCTTTGTGCGCCAGTCCACCCTGCCGGTAAACCAGTTCACCCAGCAGTCTAACTTCATGCTGGCCGCCCTGGCCGGCGCGGAGCGGATCTTCGACATGATGGACGAGACGCCGGAGGAGGACGCAGGCCACGTAGTCCTTGCAAACGTCACGGCGGACAGTCAGGGAAACCTGGAAAAAAGCGCGCAGCGGACAGGGAAATGGGCCTGGGAGGATACCCGCACCCACGCCCTCACGCCCCTTCGCGGGGACGTCCGCTTTCACGATGTGTCCTTCGGGTACAGGGAGGACAAAAAGATACTGGACAAGGTCAGCCTCTACGCCAAGCCGGGCCAGAAGATTGCCTTCGTGGGCTCCACCGGCGCCGGGAAGACCACCATCATCAACCTGATCAGCCGCTTTTACGACATCAGCGGAGGCGCCATCACCTACGACGGCATCGATATAAGAGACATAAAAAAAGAGGCCCTGCGAAGCTCCATGGCCGTGGTGCTCCAGGACACTCATCTCTTTACCGGCACCATTGCCGACAATATCCGCTTCGGGAAGCTGGACGCCACAGATCAGGAGGTGGAAAATGCCGCCCGTCTGGCCGGCGCCGACTCCTTCATCCGCAGGCTCCCCGACGGCTACGATACCATGATCACCGGAGACGGGCAGCGCCTCTCACAGGGGCAGCGCCAGCTCCTTGCCATCGCCAGGGCCGCTGTGGCCGACCCGCCGGTGCTGATTCTGGACGAGGCCACCAGCAGCATCGACACGAGGACAGAGAGCCTCATCGAGAAGGGGATGGACCGGCTCATGGAGGGCCGCACAGTGTTTGTCATCGCCCACCGCCTCAGCACGGTCCGCAACGCCAACGCCATCATGGTGCTGGATCACGGCCGCATCATCGAGCGGGGCGACCACCAGGAGCTGCTGGACCAGAAGGGCATGTACTACCAGCTCTACCACGGCATGTTCGAGCTCTCCTGACAGTCCCGGCCTGAAGCGCCATCCCGGCGCCGTCTCAGCGCAACCCGGTGCCATCTCAGCGCCGTCTCAATACTGCCTCAGGGACGCCCATGCAGGACATAGTAAAAAATATACTGCTGCAGCACCCCCTGGAAGCCTGCATATCGCTCAAAGGGGAAACCCTCCGGGTACTGCTCATCCAGCACCTTTTTGATGTGGGTGTCCACCGGGAAGGCCTCCAGGTGGTGGAGGGCAAAGAGGCAGATACAGTCCGCCACCTTGCCGCCCACGCCGCTAAGCCTCATAAGCTCCGCCCTGGCAGCGGGATAGTCCATCCCCTCCAGGGCCTTCAGATCCACCTCACCCCCAAGGACCATTTCCACGGTCTTTCGGATATACCGGCTCCGGTAGCCCAGGTTACAGGCCCGCAGGTCTGCCTCCGTGGCCCGGGCCAGCTCCCCCGGGCCGGGGAACGAATCGTAGACCTTCCCCTCACCGGAAACACATTTCTTACCATATGTTTCTGATAAGAGCTGCACGATCCTTCTGATCCGCCGGATATTGTTCTGCTGGGAAATGATAAAGGTGACGATCATCTCCCACAGATCCTGCTTAAGGATGCGGATCCCCCGTCCAAAGTCCGCCGCCCGGACAAGGTAGGCGTCCGCCGGGTCTATCCGCTTCTTATACGCCCCGTAATCCCCCTCCAGGTCAAAGTAGGGGGCCCAGAAATCCCGCAGCTCCTCTTCCCCGCAGTGAAACCGGAAAACGTGCTCCTCCTCTGTCTCTTCTATCTTCAGGTACCTGTCCCCGGCCACAAGCTCCCAGATCCCTTCTTTCACTTCCTCCATGCGGAAGCACTGGCCGGAAGCCAGGATCTGCCCCGGGGAAAAATGCTCTTTTGTAACGGTTACCATAGTCTTCCTCTCTTATCGCTCTTTTGTCTTTTTATGATTTTACAGGTAAAGTGAGGCTTTTGCAATCCAAAATCAACATGTGCAGGCACGCCTGGACATAAAAAAGGCGCCTGAAAACTCAGACGCCTTCTATCTATTTCAAAATGGCTTATGCCGCACTTTTTCTTCCATGGGTGCCTGTGCTGTGGCCGCCGCTTCCCCGGCTTCCAGAGCCGCCTGCTGCCCGCTCATATTCTCTCAGCTTTTGCCTGGCCTCCTGGCTTAAGTTCCTTGGAACCTGGATCTGGACCGTCACATAGTGGTCGCCGTGCACAGCCGGATCCTTCATGGAGACAATTCCCTTGCCCCGCAGCCGGATCTTTGTGCCGGACTGGGTGCCCTCATGGATCTTGCACATGACATTTCCGTAGAGCGTGTTTACAAGGGCCTCGCCGCCGAATACCGCCGTCGTGAAGGGGATCTGCACGGTAGTGTACACATCCATTCCCTTCCGCTCAAAGCCTGGCTTTGTCCCCACCTGTACCTTCAGGAGAAGGTCTCCCGGTTCACCGCCGCCGGTTCCCGGCATGCCCTTGCCCTTCAGGCGAATGCTCTTGCCGCTGTCAATGCCGGCCGGAATATGGACCTGCAAAGTCTGGGGATTCCCCGACCCGGACGGATCCTGGAAGGTAATGATCTTGTCACAGCCAAAGGCCGCCTCGTCAAAGGACACCTCGGTCTGCGCCCGCAGGTCTGAGCCCTTCTGGCGGAAGGAGCCGCCTCCGAAGCCGCCACGTCCAAAGCCGCCGGTTCCTCCGTAGTAGGACTGGTGGAAGCCGCCTCCGTCTCCTGTGTGGAAGCTGCCGGAAAATCCTCCTTTGTTTTTCCCGTGGAAAATATCTCCGAACAGGTCATCAAATATATCGTCCATATTTCCGTTTTCGAAATGGAATTCTCTGTAGCCGCCGTTGCCGGTGCTGTAGGCTCCTCCGGTGTAGCCGCCTGCGCCTGCTCCGCCACCGGTCCCGTCAAAGGCCGCATGCCCGAACTGGTCATACATCTTCTTCTTTTCCGGGTCGCTGAGCACCGTGTAGGCCTCTGTTACCTCTTTAAACTTCTGTTCAGCCTGTGGATTTCCCGCATTTGTATCCGGGTGATATTTCTTTGCAAGCTTCCGGTACGCTTTCTTTATCGCATTTTGATCTGCGTTTCTGTCAACACCAAGCACTTCATAGTAGTCTCTCTTTGCTTCCATCTCTATCACCTCCCGATCGTCCACATCTGTAAACTGTCAAAATCTATATAAATTTCTAATTCATATATTTAATAGAATATACCTGTCATATCTGAAATCTATATGAACGGCCCTTCAGCCGGAATATTTTCTATACTCCAAATATCATATAAAACCTCCCCGGGACAGGCTGCCCGGGGAGAAATCTCATTATCCTTCGATGGTCACGTAGCGGTTCTCCTCCACCTGCTTCTGATCCTTCTTCGGGATATCCAGGGTGAGGATACCATTTTCAAACTTCGCGTGGATATCTTCCTGCGTCAGGTTCTTGCCCACATAGAAGCTTCTGCTCACATTTCCTGTGAAGCGCTCCTGCCTGATGTACTTGCCATCCTTCTTCTCATCCTTGTTCACATTCTTGGCCGCGCTGATGGTCAGGTAGCCTTCCTTCAGCTCTGCCTTGATCTCGTCTTTCTTAAATCCCGGCAGGTCAATCTCTACTTCGTAAGCGTCGTCCTTCTCTTTCACATCTGTCCGCATCACCTGATCTGCTGAGCGTCTTCCGTAATACTTTCTGTCAACATCCGGGAAGGAAAAATCAAACCAGTCATTAAATAAATCTTCTCCAAAAATACTAGGCATCATCATAAGTCATCTCTCCTTTGATCATTCATTTATATTGGCACTCCGTGCGACCGGAGTGTTGGTTTTGAACTACTGGAAGGGGATCTTTTTATTTCCTTTCCTTTGTTCTAGATGTAATATAACACTTATTGTTAGCACTGTCAAGAGGTGAGTGCTAATTTTTTTAAAAAATTTTTGACCCGGTTAAATGAAAAACTTATTTCTACCTTTTTAGTCGAGTAAAGTATTTTATGTAATTATGGGTAGACGTTAGTCTTACATTTTCCCTGATCTGGGGGTAGCTTTTTCTCTTTCATTATTGTACGGTTAAATGAGAAAGTAAATGCATGTATATTCCACTCGTGTAGCACCACTTGCACGAGTATTCTGAGCCAGTCTCACGGAAGATGAGAACCACCTTCACG
>NZ_JACLYY010000045.1:0-216 GCF_016900595.1 Faecalicatena fissicatena | reverse complement strand
AGAACGGCGTGGTAACCGTTCTCCTTTTTTATAGTCGGGTGTCCTTTCAGTCACTTCGTGACTTTTGGGACACCCTCCAGACTGTAGACAAAGTCCCCGGTTTACCCCGGGGCTTTTCTATTGTAGTTATCAACATTTTAATGATCCTTCCGGTTTTTATCAAGAAAAATCCCCTACTTATCAACTCTAAAGTTAAGCGGTACGTTCCCTGCACAT
>NZ_JACLYY010000044.1:0-262 GCF_016900595.1 Faecalicatena fissicatena | reverse complement strand
GTTTTTCATGGCAGTTTTCTGGTCCATATAGAAACCGAACTGCCGGTTCATTGTTTTGAGTTGGCTGCGTGTTTTATCCATGCTTCCATATTGCTTCAGTTTTGCCCAGCGGTCAAGAGCATAACGGGCGATTTTTTTGGAATCGGCCTTATCCGTCTTGGGCGTACGGAGAGAGTCGTCACCGAAATCCCTGATCAGGATGGGATTGACAGCGCTGACAAAGATGCCGGCGTCAGAGAGCCAGTTGGCAACCGGTTCATAG
>NZ_JACLYY010000043.1:0-307 GCF_016900595.1 Faecalicatena fissicatena | reverse complement strand
AACGGGCTTATAGCTCAGCCGGTTAGAGCGCACGCCTGATAAGCGTGAGGTCGGTGGTTCGAGTCCACTTAAGCCCAGGCATTGAACACTTAACGAGAGCATCACCGCAGGTGCTGCTCGAGTTTAGTGAGAAAGCCCATCTTGAAACTTAATGAGATCGAGCGGAAGCGAAGATCGAATTTAGTTGAAAGATGTGAGGCGAAGTGTTCAATAAAAATGGAATACCCGAACGGGGGATTAGCTCAGTTGGGAGAGCGCCTGCCTTGCAAGCAGGAGGTCACGAGTTCGAATCTCGTATTCTCCATTG
>NZ_JACLYY010000042.1:0-322 GCF_016900595.1 Faecalicatena fissicatena | reverse complement strand
TCATCATCATCTCTGATGATGCCTCGGATGTCTTGATATTTTCATCAATTTCTTATATGCGGTTTTCAAGGTACATTATTGACTGATGCTTTATCAGTCATCACATACACAAAATCTCTTTTGCGTATCTGATCACTGGTAAAACCAGCTATCCTAACAGCACTGCCCTGCTGACTGGGTTGGCGGCGATAAGTTGTTGCTCATCTGTGCCTGTATTTATTTGAACTTCGGCAGCGGATCTGCCTTTTTCTTTTTTAATGCTGGCGGCCACCTGCTCTCCCACACCGTCTCCAGTGCAGTACCATCGGCCTCCCGGGGCTTA
>NZ_JACLYY010000041.1:0-537 GCF_016900595.1 Faecalicatena fissicatena | reverse complement strand
CTACTACAATATATTTATGGTTAATACCCCTTACCGCCAGTAAGGAATTACCCATCTTGTTGCTTAAGCTGTTAGAATGAGTAGGGCAATAGGTCTGGCCTCTCCTTTCCAGGACTTAACGTCCGTAAAATAGTCAGCCAACCAGCCCTCATTCGCAGCGTTCGTTTTACGCAGGTTGAACTTTCTCGTTCGTGTGATATCCCCAGTAGATTGAATAGGCAATGAGTAAATCTGGTATTGACCATTGCTAATTCACTTCAAAGGAGTTTTTTTTCATGAACGCTGTTGGTATCGATGTTTCCAAAGGTAAAAGCACTGTCACCATCCGCAGGCCCGGTGATGTGGTTCTTATGCCGCCCTGTGACATTCCACACACCCAGTCTGCCATCAACGCTCTCATCAAGCAGATCAAAAGCCTTGACGGCGAAACGAAAGTCTGCATGGAACATACCGGCAGATACTATGAACCGGTTGCCAACTGGCTCTCTGACGCCGGCATCTTTGTCAGCGCTGTCAATCCCATCCTGATCAGGGATT
>NZ_JACLYY010000040.1:0-727 GCF_016900595.1 Faecalicatena fissicatena | reverse complement strand
AGATGTGTATAAGAGACAGCACCAGTGCCATCAGCTCCTCCATCCGCGCCGCCATGGCCGCCCTCCGGTACGCCCGGCACAGCACCTCCCGCAGGTGCTCCGCCAGGGTGAGGGAGGGGTTGAGCCACTCGGCCGAGTTCTGGAAGGAGAGGGCAAACTCCTTCATACGCAGGGGCCTGCGCGCCCGCTCGTCCATGGCCAGCAGCTCCCTGCCGTTGAGGTACACCTGCCCGCTGACCTGGGCCTCCGGCTCGGACAGGCAGGCGATGGCGCGGGCCAGGGTGGTCTTGCCGCTGCCCGACTCCCCCACGATGGTGAGCATTTCCCCGGCGTCCAGAGCAAAGCTCACCGGGTGAAGGGTGAACTCCGGGTAGGACACCGACAGGTTGTTCACTTCCAGCAGCACGGCTTGTCCCTCCTCTGTTGTTCCTCCAGCCCGCCCACCAGCAGGCGCAGCAGCAGCGTGGACAGCACCAGCGCCCCCACCGGCGGGAGGAGCCACCACGTCCAGAAGTCCGTCCGGTAGAGACCGGGGAAGTCCACGGCCCGGGCGATCATCATACCCCAGGAGCGGGCCAGCGGGTCGGACAGGCCCAGAAAGGCCAGGGAGGACTCCTGGAGAATGGCCCGTCCCACCACCGCCAGGGCATTGATGGTGAGCAGAGGCCACAGCTCATGGCCGATGTGGGTGCGGATGAGGTACCAGGTCTGTCTCTTATACACATCT